>NZ_JBHIRB010000004.1:79804-123236 GCF_042196845.1 Bartonella sp. AA9NXGY | reverse complement strand
GACAACCTCAGACAACCTCAGACAACCTCAGACAACCTCAGACAACCTCAGACAACCTCAGACAACCTCAGACAACCTCAGACAACCATATGAAAAGCTTTTGAAAAAAAATTCCTCATCGAAAATTTTTACAAGGTATTTTTTTAGATTATACTCTGTTTTCCACCTAAAATGATGATTTTACCACCTAAAACCAAAGAGAAAAGCATGTCACCTTGCATGCTGTGTCAGCTTTCCCCAAAAGGACAAAGCCCACACCGGTCTTTAAATAATGGCAATCAATAAACAATGGTTTGTAAACAATCTGGCTTCTTATCTAACAGATTTGACTTGGCTTCCCCCTTCAAATGCATCCTTGTAATGTATCCCCTGTCCAGAGTTATTCTACAAAAAAATGCTGCGTTAGGAATACGCACAGATGAAAAACACCCCATGCATAAAATTTTAACCACATCTCAAACAATGGTATTTTACAACACAACGGAACAAACTATTGTCTTATAGATTTTTCTCGTATCACTCTCATCCCGTTTCAAGAAGTTGCCTGATAAGCACAAAATGCCATCTCAGAGAGTTCAATGCCTCACCATGTACTACAACGCATCGCCAACCTGCTGCTCTTGCCAACAGTGCACCCATTTTGAAAACAAAGAGTGGCTTTTTTCCTACACGCTTTGCCAAAAAAGGGAGTGCTCCATTTTGCTTTTTCTCGCTTTAAATAAACATATCCGTTGACCTCTTTCCACCACCCTCAAAGGACAAAGGTTTTAGCCCCACATCGGTTTGTAAACAATCCAACTCCTCTGAAGGAGCTCCATATCTGCTCATTATTTATATGATTCACTTGCATAATACTTAACCAAGCAAATCCTCCCCAGAACAGTTGCTAATGTATTAAATACTTTAAGCTATCTTACTGATATCACCAGCTTCAATAATAGTGTTTTAATGACGGTATTTACGCTATAATAGGATAAAATTATCTAGGGGCTTTTTGTCATCGCACAGCAGCGGTTTAAACCCAGCACTTGAAACAATGGATCACGATACCACAAGAGAGAGGCATTTGGGATAAAATCTTTATTCCTCAGCAAAAAACGCCATGAATAAAGAAATTTTTTTTGTTCTTTCCCTACCTTTAATAATCACTGTCTTGATCCTCTAAAGAACAATAGGTAAACTCACCTTTAGGCATCCAACAAAGGCAGCACAAAAAATAAAAGAATAAAGAGAGTTGAGTTTTTTTTCTAAAGCGCCTCAAAACTTTCTGCACAATATATTCTATAAGACTTTATATTCAATAAGACTTTTTTTCATAACAAACATTTTGCAAGCATTTTTATCTTTCTCTCACACAGCTTTCATTCTCAGGCTTTGACAGCATAAACCACCGCCACATTGACAGGACGTGTTTCATCTCCCCCTGTTTTTTGCAACAAGACCTTATGTTCATGCTCTCCCGCAGGACCTGTCAACAAATTTTTATTGTAAATTTGAGCCAGATTTCTATAATATTCACCGTGATTCATATCCCAAACTACCTCTTCAATCATTGGATAACTATGCTGGTGGTTACCTGTTGAATCTGTTTTTCCCTCATGGGTATGGGATTGAAAAGACTCTTCTTGTCGGCTTCCCAAGCGACGTCCTTTATCAATTTCTTTTCCACTATCGAGCCCCCGTAAAAACATTCCACGCAAATCGGGAACATTGAATGTTGTTCTCCCGTTTCCTTTTCCCCATGTTTCTCCCAGAACAGCAAAGAGATTGGCATAGTTCCTTCGCGAATATTCTTTACCATCACACAGTAACCATCCAGAGGGTATTTTTTCTGTAGCAAAAGTCCCGATAAATCCAGAAGAAAAAGTTTCAGGCAAAGGAGGAAAGGGCGGAATTTCAGGAAGTTTTATAGTAGGATTGGTTAAAAACCAGCCATCAGCATTTTTTCCGGCAATATCACGCGTATAGACGACTTCATAAAGCCCCCCCTTTTGAATTTCTCCGCCCTTTAAAGGCATAATACCCTCTGGCGTTGCCATATAAGTTGGTCGTGGTAGCAATTGATTTAAAGAAATATTTGTCTTTCCTCTATTGACGCCTTGTGCTTTAAAGCGCACAACAATGCCATCCATATAAGTCTCAAAAAAAGACTTTGTTGCCAAACGAAGTGACGTTCTCTCGTTTTCCACATCGACAGTAAACTGTGTTTCAATCCCGCCCCCATTATCCAACAAATATTCTTTGATGCGTTGCATCATAGCGCGAGCACTATCATTGACTGTGCTTGGCGGTTGCCCTTCTGCCCAGTTTATACTTTCATCGGCATAAGCATTTTCTGATGCAACAATTGACCAATCATAAATTGAACTCATAGAAGATACTCTTTTTTCAAAAAGGGAAAACGAGCAAAAAATGAAGAAAAGAAAGCCGCAACTTTATTTTTAGATGCCGGTATTTTTTCCATTTTCACTTTTTCCATTTTCAAACCTATTTTGTCATAATCAACATGCAATAACTTTGTTTTTGCATTGACATAAACAGCTTCAGGCTTCACACGCAACACATCTTGCGCCATAACGCCCTGATAACGTTGTGGATTTCCTTTATAATTAAAGGTATAAAGTGGATATCCCTTTTTCTGCCCCACAGGGATAATATTTTCTTTTGCTCTCACGTCACAAAGCCCTAAAATTCCTCCGACCAATCCAAGCACTTGCTGCGCATCACGCAACGGATCTTTTGTAACAGAAGGTATTGTTGTAGATTTTCCTGAAGTTGTTCCGTAATTTCCAGCAGCCTGTGTTCCTACCTGTAACAAGCGTTCTAAGCGATTCCAATCTTGATTATCTTTTTCTGACCATTTTTGGCGCTCCGCATCTAAGACATTTTGACGATTCATATCTTGAATCATTCCTCCTTTCAAAGCATTGCTTTGCGCATTACTCTGTCCTTGATAATAGCTATTTGCTGCATTAACCTGATCCTGCTGAGAGCGATCAATCATCTGGTTCGCGTTCATCATATTATTAATATCTTGATTATACTGCTGTACCGCAGCATTTGTTGCCAAGGCGCCTAACTCATCGGCCAGCACACCAGTATGAGCGCCAGAACCATAACGTCCTGCCCCAGACATAGATTGATTAATCGCATCAGAAGTTTTATTCAGAGCATTTTGCAATGCAGTATTAAATTTACTATTGCTTCCAATCCAGCTTCCCTTAGCCATACCGGAAAGATTTGTAGCGCTGTTGGTTGGTGCATTCAACCATTGCGTTACCGTTGGATTATTATAGAGCCCAGCTGCTTGTTGTAAACCAGTTAGCGCATTTTTTGTCATATCGCTAAGACCGGCAACTCTCTCTCCCTGATAAACGTTTCCGCCAATTCCTTTATTATAAAGTCCAAGCGCGTTAGCACTGGCTTGTTTAAGAATATCAGCAGCCCAAGCGGGTGGTGCATTTGTTTGTGTTGTTGTCTGCACTTGAGGTGTTTTTTTTCTACTCATGAACCCAGAACCTTTCTATATTGAATAAGATTACGAGAATATCCGTGATGAGCGAGCTTTTTCGCCCATCCAGTTCTTCCAAACATGTGCATTTCGTCCGCATTGATTGTTCGCGCCCATTTTTCGACTTCATCAATCAACTTGACCAATTTCAGCCCTCCCTCTCCCGCAAGATCTGAGAGAACGACGCATTTTTTTCCCGTATGGGTTATTTCAACTTTGGTAATTGCAAAAGCACTAAATTGGATTTTATTTTTTAAGACCAGCCACAATTGTGCTTGTCCTGTAGCGATTTCTTCAGCAATTTTTTCCAGACAAACATCATCCGGAAAGCGCTGCGCATATTTTTTCAATGCAGCATTGAGTGCCTCTTGATAGGGAGCTATTTTTCCCCATGGCCACTGCTCTGTCAGATGAGCAGAATATAAACCTTGACTCTCAAGCATCATAATTTTAGCTCTTTTAGCTTTGTCACTCATCTCCCCTCAAATAACATCCCCCTACGCATTTCACGCATTCCATGCCCCCGCACAATAAAAGAAAAAAAGCCCCATCATCCTTTTGTCACAACAAAGAGGGAACTTTCTTCTTTATAAAAATAAACCATGGTGCAGCCTATTTTCCTTTATCGCAGAAAAGCATGAAACATAACGCACCACCTTGTTCTTCATATTATAAAGACACAGCTTATCGCATTGTGCCTTTGTTTATAAAGGTTTGGGAAGCCTATGGGGCATTTGTTCTTTAATAATAGAGGCTTGAGCCTATCGCATGGTATTACAAAAGGGCATGCCTATCGCATGCCGGCCCGCGTCAATTCCACATCAAATCCAGTGACATGAGTCCAATTCACCCCTTCAGGAATACGCAATTTAAAGCGATAAAACCGTGCCCTTGCACGACAGTGAATTTGTCCAGTATTATAAGAGGGCTGTTTTTCTGGCAACCAAACAGTTTCCTCTTCAAGAGATTGTCGAAAGCGCATTCCCACAGACAAATAAAACTTTCCACTATTGACTTGAGGCATAATATTTTTCACCCGTGTTATCATGCCATTTGTCTGCCCCATTTCTTGTGATGTCACGACACAAGCCATAGGACCCCCAGAAAACGAACCCAGTCTCCCCTGTTGATCAAATGCCCCCAGAATAGGCGATTCATTTTTCCAAGCTTTACTATCGAGAGAAAAGGACAAATCGTCAATATTCTTAGTCACAAAATCAAGACCTTCTAGGGTTGTTCCGGCTAAGAAAATAGGCAATATCATTTTGATATCGACGAGAGCTTTTGTCCATTTTTGCAATCCCCAATCATAAATGAGCAAGATACGTTTATGAAGGTTCTCATCAGAATCAACCATCCAATAAACACGATTATACACCCCATCGATAGCAGCAGACAGAGTGTACAGATTATCCTTCCTTGATTTTGCGGTCATCGTTCGATCGACTTTTTCGAACCCAATGGGTATAATCTGTCCCTCATTTGTTATTTGATAAAAACCGCCTTCATCAGCAAAGAATGCTAAATCGCCTCTACAAACAATTGATTCAGCATTTTTTGCGCCTCGTTTATCGTGGATTTTTTGGAAACTAAAAATAATCTTAGAGCCAGGGATAAAAGAACCGGCATAGATTGCAGAACGCATAAAGATAATTGGATTTGTTGTCTCCGTTGCCCCTTGGACGAATCCGCCATCAGGAAAATCTTGATAATCACAACTTTTTTTCCCCACGGTCCAAAATTCAGCATCATTTAATCCAGACCAATGAACCCTTCTTGGATACTCGGTTAATTTCATCAAACAAACGAAATCTCCCCAGATTCGAACAATCCCTGCCTGTGGTGGATTTCCTCCTAAATTTCTAAATGTTTTATCATGGTTAATATCGATCACTTGTGGTTTATCATTGGCATTCACAGCAATGATAAAATCACCAAACAAAGCAAAAGACCACGGAGCATCAACATTAGCCAGATAAGGTTTTCCTTTTTGGCTAATATCTTTCCAGTTCATTGTTGTATTATCAAGTAAGTAGATTTTTTCTCTTGTCCCGACAATAATAGAAACCCCATTTTTTGTTTTAACCGCAAGAGTGCCTAAAATTGGCTCCGGACAAGGCTCTGATAAAGGTTCAAAACTTGGCATAGGGATATAGGAGCCATCAGCCGGGAGCACATTAACAAGTTCATCGGTAAAAATTCCATTGATATCCGCCACATCGGGTCGATAATCAGCGATTGGGAAAAAAGCCATCAAGACCCCCATAAAATCTTTGAAGAGCCCAGTGCCATTCAAAACACCAAGGCTTATTGATAAAAAACCACAAAAGCCCTTAAAACTCTAAAGGCATAAAATTCAACAAAATAAACAACCTTAGATTGTTTAAAGCACCAAAAAAAACGATACCATAAATAATGGCCACCCCAACGCCATCCACCAGCGCCAAACCAAAATCAACTGCCCGCAATCACATCAACCCCCACAATGACGGGGGAAAGAGCCATCAAGAGCCCCCCCCATAAAATCTTTGAAAAGCTCAGTGCCATTCAAAACACCAAGGTTTATGGATAAAAAACCACAAAAGCTCTTAAAACTCTAAAGGCATAAAATTCAACAAAATAAACAACCTTAGGTTGTTTAACGCACCAAAAAAAACGATACCATCAATAATAGCCACCCCAACGCCATCCACCAGCCCTTCACCATCAACACCAACGCGCAAATCCAGCCATAAGTGACAAACCAGCCACCAGTGCCAAACCAACCTTCAACGCCCGCCATAAACGATTTCGAAAAAAG
Source organism: Bartonella sp. AA9NXGY (assembly GCF_042196845.1). Lineage (NCBI taxonomy): Bacteria > Pseudomonadati > Pseudomonadota > Alphaproteobacteria > Hyphomicrobiales > Bartonellaceae > Bartonella > Bartonella sp. AA9NXGY. The sequence continues at coordinate 116,925 of NZ_JBHIRB010000004.1, read as the reverse complement.
CCTTTTAAAAACGCATTGGACGAATTTTTGAAGAACCTTTTCGGCGCGATGTTTCAATACGCAAAGCTTGAAGCTGTTCTTGAAAATCTCTGAAAGAAACGGCGGCATATTCAGGATCTTTAAGGATATTTTTATACAATTCATATTTTGCCCGTGCTTTAATAAGATCAAAAGCATAAATCAACCAAGGGTTATCATCCTCTTTCAGCTGTTCATCGGCAAAATGAACAGGAGCATAAGAAAGCTGTACAGCTTCCAGATGTTCTGGTGTTGGAAAGAGTCCTATTTTTTGATCAAGGTAGGTATAAAAGAATGGCGTTCCTAGCGCAGGATGCATACCATATTGTTGATGCAACACTTCCAAGGGCTTAAAGAACAACTTTGTTGGTGTTGCACTCTTTGTTACTAAAAAGACGCCCTCCAAACTCTTTTCTGCTTCAATAAAAACCCCTTCTTCTTGCCCATACCATGTTTTACCACTTTGTGTTTTAAACGTCCTTTCTCTTTTTTCATTAAAGAAAAAGGGTTCGCGTTCACACAAACGCAAAGCCGTAAAAATTGAATCTTGAATTTGCAGGGAATATTCCGCTGTTGTATCGTCAATTTCATCTTGAATAAGCGCGACCATATAAGCAAAAGTTTTAGAATGGTCTGAATGTGTAAGGTTTAGATTTTGGGGATCAGTGGATAAAGTGGTCATAAGCCTGTCCTTGTTTCTGGAAGCATTTTAAATTTTTCCCCCAACAGATCCCTCTTGTTGGGGGAAGAGAGCAAGCGTTCGCTTTAAGCGGGTGCTCCATAAGTTGGAATGACAATAGTGCCAAAATCCTGAGCCCCTTGCGTACTTCCTGGCAAGGTAAAGCAAGTTTTTTTCATCCCAATAATGGTTTTTGCCGCAACCCCGAATTCTCTTTCATAGTCGAAGAGTTCCTCCACCAATTTATAGCGTGTCGCCCCTCGATCTTTACCAAAAGCAATCACAGCACTCTGCGCACCAAGCAGAACAGCCCGCCGCACATTTGGTACAGCTTTGTTAGCGGTTCCAGCTTCGACCCCTTCGGTAATATGTTCAGCTTCGCGCAAAACCACACCATTATACATGCCCAAAGACCCATCATAGAGCGGATTTTTGATACGACTTCCACTATAGATTGCCTTAGTAATGTCGAGCCATTGCCCCGCATCAGTATTGGTTCGCAATTGTGTCACTTGGGTTGGATGAAGATAAAGCACATAAACATTTTCCCCATCGATCCGCACAGGTCTAATTTTAGGATTTGCCAATTTAGCCCGTTCAACTGCTTTATCAATCAAGCTGAGATCAAAAACATCGTCTTCTTTTAAGTCCTCATCTTTTGCTTTATCATTAGGACGTACCACACGTTTATTGGTTGGTGCCGTTGGCGCATTAAACCCATAATGAACTGGTTTAAGGGTAATCGTGCGTCCTTCAAAGTTAATTGTTTTTGCGGTATACCCGCAAACTTGAATGAAGAACATCATACTCAGACGATCTGCATACCAATCAACCAAACCATTTTTTGCCTCGGTGCGCAAATCATGGAGAATTCGTTGTTGATCAATCGTTCCCTCATTTTTGACACGCACAGCATGAACGAGTTCATTAATTGCCAAGCGATCATTGAGAAACTGTAAAGCTTCTTCATTGCCTTCCAATGTCTGCCCTTCGCTTACCCCATCGCCTAGCAACTGCACACGCAAATTAAAGCTAATAGCATCCCCACTTGCTTTCGTAGTTTCATCTTTTAATTGTACGATACTGTTTGAATCATTTCCAATCAACGGCGCAATTGGAAGTGCTTTTGAGACTTCTTGGTTTAGTAATTTAGACCATGTGCGCACTGCCATTGGGTCATTAAGTCCGATATAAGTTACAGTCATTTTGTCCTCTAAAAGTTTTATTGACATAAAAAACCCGGCAAAGCGCCGGTTGTTAAAACACCACATTTCATTTCAAATGGTGAATAGGTTGTTTGTGAGTTTTATCTAATTTCTGTTAGCGTCTGCCTCCTCCTTATAAGAGCTCTCTTCACCACATCCGTGTTTGAGAAATCCCCCCGCATTCTTCTGCGCCAAAAGCCTCTTAACATTCCCGCAAAAAACACCTGCCACATTCTTGTTTTTAAAATTCTCTTCCCCCCATTAAACGATTAAAAGCGGCTTTATTTTTAGGATCAGTAACCCAAGCGCTAAACTCTGCTTCTGACATTTTATCAAGCATATCCAAAGAAATCGGCCCATTTGGCGTCAAGCCGTTATAAGCAGCAAGAGTACGTGCAGAATTGTGTCTTTCCTGTAAATTTTCACCCATGTTATTGGGAACATTTGTGTAGCCAATTTTTTGTGCAATAGAGTAAATCACTTCAGCCGGATTTTGATTTTTTTGCGCACAATCGCGCAAGATCTGCTTCAACTCATCACCAATTATCGCATCAATATTTTGGGGATCTGCCATCTCAGGATAGAGCGAAGCACAAGCTGCCAACTGTTTAGCCCGCGTTTCATAAATAAAATCAGCTGCTTGATCAAAATCATGATGCTTTTGTTTAACACTGGCAACAGACTGCTGAAAAAATGCATGCAACTGTTCTGCTTCGCGAGCAAGAGAAGGCTGTTGTTTTTCATGTACAAGCCCTTGTTTTTGGAGTGTTTTTCCCAACCATTGCATATAGCCCATAAAGTCTTTTTGCGGATCTGGTGGAACATCTTCTCCCCCTTGAACCTCTTTTCCAGCCTTTTGCGAAGAGTACTGTTGTTGATGCACTTGCCCTTGAAAATTATCTTCAAGAGTTTTTTCTTCTCTTGCAATTTCACCATTTTCTCCCTCTTGTGTTGAGACCAGAAAATCTTGTTTCAATTGGTTTTGTTCTGCCGGCGTTAAGTGTTCTTGATCCATGACATTAGCCTTCTCTTTTTTTAAACAATAAAATCAAATTTTTCAGATAAAACAGCCCCATAAGCACTTATCCCCTCAATGCTCTCTCATCATTTAGCACCAGCATTCTCCCCAATGCTCTCCACCCCACATAACGGCAAGACTCCCTCTCCACCCTACTTTTCCCAACAATCCAGCCCTATAAAACAGTTCTTTTGGGAAAAGGAAGCCCATGCACTATGGAAATCGATAAGCCCATTCTGCGCCCACCATTCCCCACCATGTTCACCCCACATGACGGGCAAGACTCCCTCTCTACCTTGCGTTCCCCCAACAACACTGCCCTATAAAACAGGTCTTTTAAGAAAAGGGAGCCCATGCACTACAAAAATCGATAAGCCCATTCTGCGCTCACCATCCCCACCATGTTTTCACCCCACATAACGGCAAGACTCCCTCGTTCTCCTGTTTTCCCCCAACAGGGATAGTCTCATAAAACAGCTCTTCGAAGATAAAGGAAGACGACATTACGCTATGGAAATTGTATCGATAAGCAATTTATGATATATGGCGTTTATCAGAAGTCACGCATGACAAAGCACCCTATTGTTGAGCCTTTAGTGTCTGCAACATCTGCATTATCTGCTCTGTCCCCACATTATCCCCCATCTGCGCTGAGGCATTTTGCTCTTCTTGAAAAGAGTTTTGCGCCTTTATCGCAATTTTATGAATAAGTGAAGCTGGTAAAGGCGAATAGCGTAAGAGATCGAGCATAATCTCAGGCGTTGTAAAATTTTGCATCAAAGGCAGCAATTGCATGATCAGTGCAAAAGTACGCTCTTTTTCATTAAGACTTGTTGGTGCATCATCCACGACAATATCATATTCCAAACTTGTCACCATTTCGCGTGTCAGCGGCACATACTGGGCATTTTCATCACCAGCAATACGCACCAACCGCCCATCGGACAGATAATTTTGAATAAGATAGAGAATAATTTTTCCCTGTCGTTGCCGATATCGACGCAACCCATCAAAAAAGGAAGCCAAAAGATTAAGTGACGATTGTCGCCGTTGTTGCTCAAGAATGCCGGGCTGATTGACAGCTCGCGTTCCAATAAATTCAGAAGACAACCCCGTCACCTGTTCGAGAGCGCTCTTTGCTTCATTAAACAATTGGAAAAACCCTTGCGGAAATTGTGCCATGGGTTTAGGCTGGATTCTTCCCCCAGACACCGCCCCACTTTTCAACCAAGTAATACTATCGGCTCTAGCCCAACTCTCGAGGGCTTGTCGATCATCATCAAAAGCATCGCGCTCTGCCATAATTCCGCCTTTTGATTGGCTATTGAGCAAATGCATCACTTGACTAAAATATTTGTTTGCCCACCGTTGCGGATCTTTTGTAGGGCGCACAATTCCATAAAATTGCCGGCTTAACTTATCAAAAGTACCGGTAATACACTCCCATCCCAATTGATTGGGTGGAACCAAAGGCTTATCAGGCGCTTCAAGCAGCTTTCTACCTAAAAATGCCCGTTTGACAATTTTTCTGTTCAACCTTGTTGCTTGAACATGCGGAAAGGTTTTGCTTAAATTTTGGAAATCCTGCTCTGAATAATCGACAAACCTTCCACTTTGAGGCTCAAGGACTTTATAAACCACCTCGCGTTCAAACCAGCGACATTCTGCCAATGTCACCATTTTAGGACGTTGATAGCCGCTCCCCTCTTCTCCTTGATCCCCCCTCTCGGACTGATAACTTTGTGTCATCCCATTGCTGGTTGGCTGTAAAAAGCTCTGATGTTTCACCCAATCCGCATGAAGATCACTCCAATGAACATTTGGAAACATTTCCTGCGCTACGGCAAGAGGTTTTTCATCAATATACCATAAGCGTTGTGCATCAATAAGATTAGACTTAACAGCACTTGCATCCCACACCATTTTCATCGGGTCTAAACGTGCAATGATTGGTTTTCCTTGGGGATCTTGTTCATAATCAAGGCGTGTATCTGTCCAGCCCATTCCGCAAATAATTGCATCTTGAAAAGCATCGGAATCTTCGTATTCCCCGTCGGCTTCATCGCGAAACCATTCGGCTGCTCCTGTCAAAATCTGGTTTGCAAAGGCAGCCCCTTCTTGTCGTGGAATAAATTGCACTTGCCTTTTATTATTGCGCTCAGCCCCAATCACGGCATTAATTAAAGGCGCAATACGGTTAAAAGTCATCACCGGTCTGTTTTGTTCGTGCAAGACAGCCAAGTCTTGCTCATTCCATTGCCGCCCATTATAAAAATCGTAATCTTCCTGGGCATTTTTTCGCCATTTTTCGACATGATCAATATCATCCTGATACCAACCCACGAGTTTTTTAAAGAGAGCTTGATTTTCAAGCGTTTCGATTTGATTAAAAGAAGAATCTGTAGAACTATTCATTAAAAAGCCATCCATGAAGTTTGAGAATGGTGAAACGAGCGATAAGGTTTTTTTCGCGCTTTAGCATTTGGTTGTTCATAAGCCACACACATCAGTCCAAAGGCATCGGCCCCATGGCTAGCCCAATCATGTTCAGCCCCTAGTCCGATATTGCGCTGTTCGTCGCGCTTTTCATGATACCAAGCAAGCGCTTTTCTGCCCGCACATGTCGTTTCACGATTAAACCATAGTGCAGGAAACAACCGCCTTACGGCTTCGATACGCATTTTCACAGCGCCTGTTCCTTGGTTAGGAATTATTTTGGTTTGAAAACCGGCTTGTTGAAGGGCACTTTCAAAACTCACATTATAGACACGATCTTTTGTTGCGCCATCATGAGGCAAAACCATAAGAGCCTTTTCATATCCCCTTTGAAAAACCCAGCCCACATGCTCTGAGAGAGGTTGTCCTTGGGCTTCATAATAATCGAGCACTCGGATTTCACGTCCAACAAATTGCGCCACCCACAATGCGGTAGCATCGGCCTTTGCTCCTGTTCCCCCGATATCCCAAAAGATTCTCACCTGCATCAAAGGATCCCGTGGAACAGTGGTAATCCGCCCTTCCATTTCGGCTTCCAGCAGGCATTTCTGATAATAAGCCCCTTGGACAGCTTGGAGATATTCGCCTTCCCAAATATGGTTATACTGCTCTGGTCTTTGCTGCAAATCGTCCATTCGATCACGATTGAGTTTTTCAGGAAATTGCGGATTATCACGCCAATTGATTTCCACCCCTTTGATATGAGGATTATCGACATTTCGGAAACGTTTTTCCACGGCTGCATTTTCATGGCATGGGTTCCATGTGACCCATAATTCTGCATTCCAATCTTTTCCTTCTTCGCGCAAAGTTGGAATAAGTGTTTGCCAAGCAGTTTCTGTCACGGGCTCGGCTTCATCGACCCAACAAAGGAAAACGCGTCCCATTGATTTAATACTTGCGATATTGCGATCAAGCCCAGCAAACACATAGAGAATCCGTCCATCTTTTGACTTAATATATTTATCGCCGATTTCATAATAGTCTTGTAAAAAAGGATAAGACTCGATAGCGCGTTTAATTTCCTCCAAAGAACTTTCATTAAGAGAATTTTGAAATTGCCTTGCACAAAGAATAATCCCGCGTTCTCCAGCCATTCCATGGCGATATCCCACCACAGCCGACATCAAAGCAAAAGAACGTGTTTTTCCAGAACCCCGTCCTCCCCAAGCGGCTCGCACATCTGCTTTTCCAGTAAAAACAGGAATAAGCTTTGGAATAAGAGCCACTTGAGCCGTTTTCTGCTCAATTTTTTGAGAAATTTTCTGAACAGTTGTCATTATAAATTTTCATACTTTAGCAATAATTGCGCTGCACCCTTTTGCTTATCCCAAGTTTAATGATCCCAGAGCAATTGAACGAAAAACGCCCTTCTCAAAAGCAGCGCTTTATCTTTTCTTCATCCTAATATTCAATAAATTTCACTTTTTTGCATGAGATCCCCTTGACCCCACCTATGCGCCCCAAGCCCCCAAGGCACAAAAGCCCCACCCCCTCAAACACCGCGCCTGTCATCCCCCAACCACAAGCAAGGTATCCCCCCAACCAAATCATAGCCTCAGCACATGGCTCTCAGGCATATCCAAAGCCCAACATCCTCCAATATCATGCCTCTCAAGCATCACCAATCCTCACACTTTATCCCCCAAGATACCCCCACCAAAACACATGCATCCCGCAAGCATAACACTTCTCTCAAGTTTCATGCCCCTCCCCCATCAAAACACTGTTCCATATCCACCACACAAATACCCTGCACCAAATTCCCTCCAGCACACGGGGGCCCTTACGGCATCATTCACCAAAGCCCCTTCCCAATATCACGAGCGCCTACAAGCACGATAGCCTCCGCTTCAATCCCCTCAAGATAGGCAATCACCAAAGCAGCCCCCTTGCAAGACATCACCCCACATCACCCACCTCAGCCTAACATTTTTCAATATCACAAGCCTCAGTTATCGAGGTATCATGCTTCTCTGGTTCACTATTTTTTGCATTCACTGGTACAATCTCAATACGCGAAACTGTTTTTGATATCTCCACACCTTCAATAACGAGAAAAAACCAAATCTTCACCAGAGGTCCAAAACAGCAAATATCATCAAGCACTCCCCAACATCTTTCAGGTATCGCGCCCCTCACGCATCGCCATAAAAGCATCTTGCCGGCCCCTCTTCAAACAGACCACCCCAGACGCCATGTACCCCCAAAAAACACCATATGCACCGAAGTCTCCTCCAGTCCACGTCCTCATGCATCCCCCCAACCAAAGCCCAACAACTTCACAGCTCACATGCCTAAAGCACTCAGCCCCTCACCGCAATTTCAATCATAAGCTTTCAGACAAACACCTAGTATTCCCGTTCAAAGACAATATCCCTTAAACATCATATGCCCAACCCAATATTTTCTCATAACTTCAAGCCTCAGTGACCAAAGGATCAAGCTTCTTCGGTTCGCTATTTTTGGGCTTCACTGATACAATCTCAATACGCGAAACTGTTTTAACATCTCCCCCATTTCAATAACGAGAAAAGACCAAACCTTCACCAGAAATCCAAAACAGCAAATATCATCAAGCACTCCCCAACATCTTTCAGGTATCGCGCCCCTCACACATCGCCATAAAAGCATCTTGCCCGCTTCACACAGACCACCCCAGACACCATATACCCCCAAAAACACCATATGCACCGAAGTCTCCTCCAGTCCACGTCCTCATGCATCCCCCACCAAAGCCCAACAACTTCACAGCTCACACGCCTAAAGCACACACCCCTCAACGCAATTTCAATCATAAGCTTTCAGACAAACACCTAGCATTCCCGTTCAAAGACAATATCCCTTAAACATCATATGCCCAACCCAATATTTTCTCATAACTTCAAGCCTCAGTGACCAAAGGATCAAGCTTCTTCGGTTCAGTATTTTTGGGCTTCACTGGTACAATCTCAATACGCGAAACTGTTTTAACATCTCCCCCTGCTTCTCCCGTAACTTGAAGAGGCAAGACTTTTGCCAGCAGCGAAAAAAAAGGAACAGGATTATTCAACGCATGATATTGAAGATAAGACACCAGCCCATCCTCACCATAGTGATATCCAGCCTGCTCAGCGGCTGTCAAAAGAGCTTCATTAAATCGCTTTGTTGTTTTATTCAAAGTTGTTTTTTTCCGCCCTTTTCGACGTAAGGGAAGACAATGTTCATCTACCATCATCATGTTCCTTCCAACTAAAGAAAAACCAATACTTCAAACACAAAAAATGACATGAAAATCAGCAACAAAATTTAACAAGCCATCAACAATAAAAAATGAGACCACACCCTAAAAGACAAGAACCCACATAAAGCCCAAATCCTCCGCATAATTTTACAGATACACGTTTTTACGCTTTTCCATCTTTACAGAAAAAAGCCAAACGAAACGCTCAAATTACTACCCCGCACCGTTCTGTAAACACGGGTCTGTCAACAAGCTGATTTCTCGTCTATCAGATTTCCCTGCTGATTATTTCATATGGCTATCCCACACTTCAAAGAATGGTGTTTCATCAAACACGCCAGATAAACTCTGATCTACAATTCGACTTCAGAAAGCAAATTTTCCTCTGCTAAATAAAGCTTCCACCCCGCACCGGTTTTAAACTATAATCCAACCTATTACCCAATAAATTCCCCTACTAACATCAGATTACCGCCCCCAAACATCCCTATTTTACACTATAACCGTATAGCAAATCTTTTAATTGTTCTTGCCAATCCCTTGAAATTACTTTATCACTCAAAGGATATTTTGATCGTCCACGCAACGATCAATAAGGGATAGTAAAGCCCTAAGCTCTAGCGTAAGAATGAACCCACTTTGTGGGTGTCCCGGGATTCCGGGAGTTTTTGCTATGTCCAGGTGTGATAAGCACTAAAAGCAAAAATGCTGACTAGAGCTCAGTACTTTACTACTCCCGGAATACTCATGCGAGGGCGCTCGCAACCGGAGGGGAGCTTGAAGTGCAAACTAAAAATTCACATTTTAATGACATTTCAATAGGTAAAAGAATCCGTCATAGAAGAATTTCAATGGGACTTTCTCAAAAGGAATTAGGAAGCCATTTAGGTGTCAGTTTCCAACAAATCCAAAAATATGAAAAAGGTTTAAATCGTGTAAGCGCGGGGTGTTTGCTCGAAATTGCTAAAAAACTAGCAGTTCCTATGAACTTTTTTTATGCGGACCTTTTAACAGCAGATATTCCCACAAAAGAACATGCCTTACACCACGATCAAGACACATACAGCGAAAAAGAACACGCACTTTTGAAAAACTTTAGAGAGCTCGAAGCGAAAAAACAAAAAGCAATTTTGTGGTTAATTTCAGATTAGACAGTGGTTAATTTCTGATTAGGCAAAAGCGCATCAATCGACATCCTTTGCCAATATTCCCCTCTGCCTAAAGCCTTGCCGCCTGATATCACCACATCTCAAAAAAACGGTTTACGGCACCGGTTTACGACATCATAGGATCAAACTTCAAAATAGGATAACAAACACCAAAATCTTGGAAAGACATCCCCACCCCTCTCACAGAATTTTATCAAGAGATCTCTTCTGATTTAAACGCACAATTCCGATTGTATCATTATGATACCTTTTTACATTTACCTTGTCAAGTTTTTATATTTTTCTTTTGATACTTTTGTGTTTTTCTTTAAGGGAGCCACATCCCTCAAAACACCTTTCCTGCAAAATGCCCCTCATACAAAACACAATGTCTAAAACAACAAGAGCTAAAATAGGATTTTTCCTAAATAGGCATCCCTCTAAATGGGCTTCCGCCTAAATAGAATTCCCCCTAAATAGGATTATTATTGTATTTCTCATTCACCCACTTATTAAAAAAACATCTCTCAATGCTTCTCACACCCATTTCACGGATATCCCCCATACAAATATAGACGCAAATATAATTGTTAAATTTCGCATAGAATATAAAAGCCAACCACAGTTTTTATCTCTTCACATCTCTTTACACATCAGCTCTGCAATCTGTTCACAGCTATTCCAAAACTCTTCTCTCTAGCCAACACACGAACAGCACTCTTCATTTCCCTCCATTCACACACTCTTCACCTCCCCAATCCTTCTCACCCCTCGACACCATGACAATATATTGATTTATAAGAAATAATTTAGCATTATTGATACTGATTAAGAGTTCCAAACATCGTAAGATTCTCTCATTTCAAATCCCTCCCATGTTGAATCAATCAAAATCACTCGCTTGCACGTCAAAAGCAGGGGAGAGCCCGTATGGATAAAAAACGATTAAGAAAGGAATAAAATGGCTCTTATGAACCGTCTCAAGTGCCAAGGGCTGTAGCCAACACCCACGAGCTAGCACAAATATAATGATAGTGTGCCGGCTTGCTCTTTTATGAAGCGTAAAGATAGGGGTGCTCAATGGATTTATCATTATACCATGACAAAAAAATGCACAATACACAAAGCACAAATCCTCCGCATCATTTTACAGATCACCGTTTTTACGCTTTTACATCTTTACAGAACGTAAGCCAAGGAAAGGTTCACCACCCCGCACCACTCTATAAACAATAGTCTATAAACCAACCCAGCTTTTTGCCTAGTACCCCCCTTACAGTCTTCAGACGCCCTCCTCAAACGACAGCACTTCGTCAGGCTTGACAAATCAAGCCCTATCTCCTTAAAAATCGCCATCCTTCACGCATCTCTTTGCACCAACGCCTTACCCACACTCTCCCCCCTATCCATGCGCACACTCTCTTCATCCTCCATTCCCCCTTTTTCTCTCCCATCACACACTCACAACTTAACAGCACTCTTCATCCCAGCGTTCCCCGCTCCATTCACAAATACATCCCCCAATCCTCGCACCACATTCCATGCCATGATAAAAGCCCACACAAAGCACAAATCCCTCACTTCATTTTACAGATTCACATTTTTACGCTTTTACATCTTCACAGAATGCAGCCAAAGGAAACTCCCAAACCACCACGCGACAATTTGATAAAAACAAAACACCTTTCCAACAATCTCAAACAACAGATTTCTGTAAAGAGTTCATATGAATTTGATTGTTTAGATCTGACTATTAGATTGGCATATAGAGCCGTAGAACAGAAAGTAATTTTCTATAAGACAGAAACGATAAAAGCGCTATATAACTGAGATAGAACATGAAGAATTGCAAACAGATAAAACGACATCTTTCTTCGTTACAACACCGAAATTGTAAACGAGACGACGAATAACTGTCATCTGAATATGCAATTTTCATATCTGCAAATTTTTATTGATTAATTTAATCCCAACACTTCCCCTGAAACACATTTCTTCATTATCTACTTTTTTGAGACAAACCGGCAAAGGGGTTTCATCGATTATAAGTGCGGATATAATAACGCGTTACTCCAACCTCATCATAAGAAACCATAGACATGATACCTGTCTTTATTGGCGTTATTTGATAAGTCAAGATTACACCATTTTGCTGTTTGTTTGGTTGATCTGTATAGATTACGTTATATCCATTCCGTCGCAAGAGATCAATAAATACAGGAGTAAAGTTGTCTTCTGTTTTATTTTTTTTCACAATAAGTGTTGTTGTAGCGGGCGGTAAAGGTTTTTTAAGATTACGAACAAAATCGTTAGCAATTAATTTTACATCATCTTTCGTAATATTTGGACTGACATAACTTGATGAATAATTACTGATAGATGCACAACCAGCCACCAATACAAGCGGTAACGGAAATAAATATTTTGACATCTTAACTCCCCTATTAATTGCATTCTCTTCTGAGAAGCTCCTACACCAGAAATAAGAGCCTCCTTTCAAAGAATAGCCTTAACAACATACTGCTTTACTATCAAGCATTAGTTAATCACTTTCTCGCTTGTTTAAAAAACGACCACCATCTCTCATAGTACTCAAAGCTTATGTTTAAGACACAAAATATATATGTTAAAAGTACGAAAAAACACATGTAAAGCATATAGTATATGTATACTTACTTTCATGGTGTGTTGCATTACATAAACCAACGCATAGCACCCTTCATTTCCCCTCCATTCACGAAGACACTTTCCCCCAATCCTTCTCACCCCTCCATATCATGACAAAAAACACGCACAATATATGACCCCATAAATCCTCCGCTTCACTTTTACAGATTCACATTTTTACGCTTCTCCACATTTACAGAACAAAGCCAAGGAAAGCTTCATCCACCCCGTACCACTCTATAAACAACGGTCTGTAAAGAATTCAAATGCTTGCCTAGCAAATTTCCACCACTGACCACTCATTCGTTTCAGATCACCCCCTTCAAAGAGCGGTGTTTTTACCTCATGAATAAGATAATGAGCGAACCGTCTTTAGAAAAAAGAAACGGCATGGAGATATCAAATATATCAATGGTCGTCATCGACTGTCGTGTTAAGAGGTGTTAACTCTTTATTTTTCTTAATTTTTACAACGCCAATAATTCCGGTGGAAATAATTAATGCGGACATAGCTAAAAAAGAGCTTAACAATCCCACGAGTGCCAAAAGTCCAGCAATAAAGCCAGACATTGCTTCCGCAGAGTTTGCTAAAGTTGAAAAGGTTCCAAAACTCTTACCAAAATCTTCACGACGAGAATATAATTGAATAGCTGAAACTAAACCAATATCCACAAAGGCACCAATAAATCCTAGAACAAATGCTAACACGAGAAGGAATTTTAAATAAATTTCCGCAGCTAAGGGCATAACAAACAGAATAACCCCATAAAGAAGCCAAAATATCATGAGCTTCAACGAAGTAATATTTAATATAATTTTACTATATAACAAACCACCAACAATAGTTCCAACAGCCATGAGAGAAAAAATATAACTCACAAAGCTTTCCTCTCCCCCTATAGAGAGAACAAAAGCTGGAATTAAAAATCTTAAAATTGCACCCGTAAAGAGAATAGCAAACGACGAGCCAACGAGCGTAATAAATAAATTATTATGTTCTGTAGAAATATATTTAAGATATGAAGCTGTTTCTCGATAAATTTTTATAAAATTGAATGATTTATTCTCGCTTGAATTTAAATTCATGAGATTAAATAACATGATAATAGATATAAAATAGGTAAAAAAATCAAAAATGAGTACTGCCGATTTATTTGCTAAAAAAAGCAGTATGGAACAAACCAAAGGGCCAATGACGGCTGCCGTTTCCATGATAATTTGAGCAATGCTATTGGCCTTTGTAAGATCTTTTATTGAAAACATTCTGGGAATAGCAGCTTGAAAACTTGGTTGGAAAATACTTCTTCCTATCGTTGTACATATTGCTGCAAAAATAAGAACAATGATATGTGCCGTACCTGTTATATAAGTTATAAAAACAAACAATGAAGCTAATAATCTAACAACTTCACTTAAGATCATATTTTTCTTCAAAGAAAAATTATCCGCTAACCAACCTCCTATAGGGCCAAAAAAGAGAAAAGGGATAAATCGAAAAAAATACACAAGACCTGTAAAAAAGGTGTTATCTGTTAATTCTAAGACCAGTAAAATAAAAACAACTTCATAAGCATAATCACCAACTTTGGAAATAAAGAGAGAGCAAAAAAGAGCTAATGGACTCTTTTTTAAAAACAAATTCATATCAACCATCCGATATTAAACTTTTCTACACTTAAAGTTATACTTCCTTCGATACAATTGGTGATATGAACTTCAGAAGAGTCTTTTATTCTAATAAATCGCTTAATAAGTTAAGTGAAAATTTTTAAAGAAATACTCCTCTTGATATAAGCATTTACTCTAATATCAAGTAATATCTTTAAAAAAGAAAGAATGTAAAAATTATGAGATCACAATCTGCTATATTAGTACATTGACCTCCGCCCCACGTTTCAAAGAATGAAAATTCCCAACCAGCACTAATCTACAATCCCACGTCAAAAAGCAGCTTTCCCCACAAAATAAAGCTTACACCCACCCACGCCTCAAACGACAGCACTTCGTCAGGCTCGACAAATCAAGCCCTATCTTCTTAAGCCGCCATCCTTCACGCATCTCTTTGCAACACCCGCCTTACCCACACTCTCCTCCTATCCATGCGCACTCTCTTCATCCTCCATTCCTCCTTTTTCTCTCCCATCACACACTTAACAACTGAACACCCCTCTTCCTCTAAACTTCCATTCACGAAGACACTTCCCCCCAATTCTCGCACCACATTCCACGCCCCCAAAAGCCCAAAGTGACCAAAAACACGCACAATATATAATCCACAAATCCCCCCACTTCACTTTTACAGATTCACATTTTTACGCTTTTACATCTTTACAGAACAAAGCCAAACGAACCTTCCAAACCACCACTCCGCACCGCTCTATAAACAATAGTCTATAAACGAACCCAGCTTTTTGCCTAGTACCCTTACAGTCTTCAGACCCGCCCCTCAAACGACAGCACGTCATCAGGCTCGACAAATCAAGCCCTATCTCCTTAAAAACCGCCATCCTTCACGCATCTCTTTGCACCACCGCCTTACCCACATCTCCTCCTATCCATGCGCACTCTCTTCATCCTCCATTCCCCTTTTTCTCTCCCGTCACACACTTAACAACTTAACAGCACTCTTCCTCTAAACTTCCATTCACGAAGACACTTCCCCCCAATTCTCGCACCACATTCCACGCCCCCAAAAGCCCAAAGTGACCAAAAACACGCACAATATATAAATCCACAAATCCTCCGCATCATTTTACGGATATACGTTTTCACGCTTTTACATATTCACAGAACAAAGCCAAACGAAACTTCCAAACCACCACTCCGCACTGCTCTGCAAACACGGGTCTGTAAACGAACAAAGCTTTTTGCCCAGTACCCTTACAATCTTCAGCCCCCCCCCTCAAACGACAACACTTCATCAGGCTCAATAAATCAAGCCCTGCCCTCAAATATTCTAGCTCTTCACTCCACCTAAAAGAGCAGTGTTTTACGGCATAATAGAATAGAAAATTTTTGATTTTTCTTGCCAATTTTCTGAAACTACTTTATTACTTAAAGGGTGAGTTTGGTCGTATACGCGACGATCAATAGGGAACTGAAAGCCCGAAACCTCGATACATAAGAATGAACCCACTTTTGTGGGTGTCCCGGGATTCCGGGAGATTTTGCTATGTCCAGGTGCGATGAGCACTAAAAGCAAAATGCTGATTCGAGGTCAGTGCTTTCAGGCTCCCGGAATACTAATGCGAGGGCGCTCGCAACCGGAGGGGGGCTTGAAGTGCCAACTAGAAATCCACATTTTATCGACATTTTAATAGGTAAAAGAATCCGTCATAGACGCATTTCCATGGGGCTTTCCCAAAAAGAATTAGGAAGCCATTTAGGTGTCAGTTTCCAACAAATCCAAAAATACGAAAAAGGCTTAAACCGTGTAAGTGCCAAATGTTTACTAGAAATCGCTCAAAAACTAGAAGTTCCTATGAACTTTTTTTATGCAGACATTGCCACAAAAGAAGATCTCTCAACAAAAGAAACTCTCTTACACCACAATCAAGAAACCTATAACGAAAAAGAACACACCCTTTTGAAAAATTTTAGAGAACTCCAGCCGAAAAAACAAAAAGCAATCTTGTGGCTAATTTCTGATTAAGCAACAGCACAACGATCAACATTATTTGTTAATATATCAAACAACGAAACATCCTTAAGTCAAATTCAGATCAGCTCCCCACACCCCTTCAAAGAGCAATGTTTTACGGCGGATAAACGGCATTTCTCTCTAACGTTTTTACGCACAAAGCAATAAAGCAATCCCGCTTGTGACTTCACTTATAAAATTGCAAGAAAATAGTTTTCACGACAAACAGAAGTAAAAGAATCCTACGATATTCGAAAACGCTGATTTAACATGCAAAAACACCAGCCACTCCCTTTGCTTTGCAATAAAATACCGCTGTCTCATCGTGAATTTTTCTAAATCAGCACGCCTCAAAGAGCGGTGTTTATCACATAATAGGATTATCACCGCCCTTTATACCATGAATTTTTCCAAACTTAATCTTCAGGCAAAAATTCCAACCGATCTCCTTGTTTTGTAATTTTCACCGTCGTCTCATCGTGAATTTTTCCAAATAAGATGTTTTCCGCCAATGGATCTTGAATTTCTTTTTGAATAATCCGTTTAAGGGGACGCGCACCATAAAGGGGATCATAGCCCTTATCGGCAAGAAACTTTCTCACCTCTGGCTCGATTTGCAAAGTTATTTTGCGTTCATTGAGCAAATTTTGCAAATGTTCTATCTGAATATCGACGATAGCTTCCATATCGTGACGTTGCAGCCTTTGAAAGAGAATAATCTCATCAATACGGTTTAAAAATTCAGGACGGAAAGCCGCTTTAACGACATTCATAACATCATTTTTTGCCTGATCGGTTGTTTGCCCTTCAGGCAAAGCAGTTAAAAACTCAGCACCAAGATTAGAAGTCATAATCAGCAAGGTATTGCGAAAATCGACGGTACGTCCTTGACTATCAGTCAAGCGTCCCTCATCCAACACTTGCAACAAGAGATTAAAAATATCAGGGTGTGCTTTTTCAATTTCGTCAAACAGAATGACCTGGTAAGGTCTTCTACGTACAGCTTCGGTCAGCACCCCCCCCTCTTCATATCCAACATATCCAGGAGGTGCCCCAATCAGCCGCGCCCCAGCATGTTTTTCCATATATTCCGACATATCGATGCGCAACATGGCATTGGAGTCTTGGAAAAGAAAAGCGGCAAGAGCTTTGGTTAATTCGGTTTTCCCCACACCAGTAGGACCCAAAAACATGAAAGAGCCAAGCGGACGATTGGGATCTTGCAACCCTGCACGCGCGCGGCGTACAGCACGAGAAACAGCTTGCACAGCCTCTCCCTGCCCAATCACACGTTTGCTAATTTCATCTTCCATCCGCAACAGCGCCTCCCGTTCTGCCTCCAGCATTCGATCAACAGGAATACCGGTCCAGCGTGAAACAATCCGCGCCACATGTTCAGCAGTAACAGTCTCTTCAACGAGATGATTTTGTTGGTCATCATTTTCCGCAATACTCAATTGTTTTTCGAGTTCAGGGATAACGCTATAAGCGAGCTCTCCAGCGCGTTGGAATTGTCCATCACGTTGTGCAATAGCCAAAGCATTACGAGCTTCTTCGAGTTGTTTTTTCAAATCAGCAGCATGCCCTAATTTTTGTTTCTCAGCCTGCCAAGCACTTGTCATCTCAGCGGACTGTTGTTCCAATGTTTTGAGTTCCTCCTGCACATTTTCCAACCGTTCTTTTGCTGTTGGCTCGACATCTGTTTTCAAAGCTTCCCGTTCGATCTTCAACTGTAAAATACGCCGATCAACAGCATCGAGTTCTTCCGGCTTTGAATCGACCTGCATGCGCAAACGCGCCGCCGCTTCATCGATAAGGTCAATAGCTTTATCCGGCAAGAAACGATCTGTAATATAGCGGTTAGACAAACGCGCCGCCGCAATCAAAGCACTATCAGCCAAGCGCACTTTGTGATGTTGTTCATATTTTTCCTTAATACCGCGCAAAATAGAAATAGTATCTTCCAAAGAGGGTTCAGGTACAAAGACAGGTTGGAAGCGGCGTGCAAGAGCAGCATCTTTTTCGACATATTTTCGATATTCATCGAGCGTAGTAGCGCCCACACAATGGAGTTCTCCGCGTGCAAGAGCAGGTTTTAACAAGTTAGAAGCATCCATAGGACCATCAGATTTTCCAGCGCCAACAAGATTGTGCAATTCATCAATAAAGAGGATAATTTGTCCATTTTCGGCTTGCACCTCTGCCAGCACCGCTTTAAGGCGCTCTTCGAATTCCCCACGATATTTTGCACCAGCGATAAGCGCTCCCATATCCAACGCATGAAGCTGTTTATCCCGCAAAGTTTCAGGCACATCGCCATTAACAATGCGCAATGCCAACCCTTCCACAATAGCTGTTTTCCCCACCCCAGGCTCACCAATCAACACGGGATTATTTTTGGTCCGCCGTGAAAGCACCTGAATAGTGCGGCGGATTTCCTCTTCCCGCCCAATCACAGGGTCGAGTTTTCCTTCACGGGCATCTTTTGTGAGATCCCGGGCATATTTTTGCAAGGCATCATATTGTCCTTCAGCATGGGGGCTTGTTGCTGTTTTTCCTTTCCGCAGCGCATTAATTGCCCGATTAAGCGCTTGCGGGGTCAATCCTCCACTTGTTAAAATATCGGCTGTTTTTGCGGTCTTTTCCATGATCAGCGCTTGCAACATGCGCTCCACGGTCACAAACTGATCACCGGCTTTTTTCGCAATATCCTCAGCCAGTGCGAAAACTTTTGCCAATGGCTGCGAAAGATAGAGCTGTCCATTTCCCCCCTGCACTTTAGGCAAAGCATCAAGTGCTTCTTTTAGCGCCTTTTGAATAAGAGTAAGATCACCACCAGCGTTTTGGATAAGCGATGCAGCCAATCCTTGAGAATCGTCTAACAACACTTTCAGGAAATGCTCCGGCATAAACTGCTGATGATCAGAAGCAAGAGCGCTATTTTGTGCTGATTGTAAAAAACCCTGCACGCGTTCGCTATATTTTTCCAAGTTCATTTTTTTTCCTTAAATCTCAAGCCATCACCACACTTTAACCTCTCCAATATTCCACAAAAGAAACATCCAGAAAGGATTTTCCAGCCTCTAAAAAACACCGCGAAAAAAGCAGCAAGAAGAAGAACCATAGTGCTAAAAAGAATATGGGTTTCTACAAGCCTCATAGCAAGAGGGAGAAAAAAAATACGCTATCATTTAAATAAAAACCGCAACTTTTCTTATACCCCCATCATCACTCCCCCTTTTAAACCATCACCCCTAAATTCCACCATTAAAACTTAAATTTGAACAGCAGAAAAGGAGCATGCAAAAACACTTTAAACAAAGTAGTCTTTACAGCATATAGTTTAGAGTAAACATTAAAGTATTTTCTCTAATTTTACTTAACAAAACATTGAATATGTGCTTTAATACTTATAAAGTTACACTATTTTTATTAAGATAGAGGATTTGAGTATGTACCATACTGTAAAAAAGGTTATTTTGATACTTTTATTCCTTCTAATAAGTAAACCAAGCTATGCCGTTTTTGCCGGCAAAGTTATTACAATAGAGCATGAATGGCCTGAAAATGCATTATTTGATCTATTTGTGTTCACCCAGCAAGTAAATTACGATGGTGGGCCTAACTCCATCTATTTCTGGGGAAATAAATTTGAATTCCAAAACGGAAAAAGTGGACAAATTGGTTTTTTCAACAGGAGCAGCCGTACCATTCATTTTTCTATCTGGAATGCAACGGGATGGAAGGGTGATAAATGTAAGCATTTTACTCAGGAAGGTTCAGGAGTACGATGTGAAATTAACTTTCCATGGGAGATGGGACGCAGATATCGATTATATGTTGAAAAAAATGAGAATCTAGTTACAGCGAAAGTAGTCGATTTTACAACGGGTAAAAAAGTGAATATTGGGACCATAGAAGTACCAAATACATTTGGCAAACTCCGTAAATCTTCAAGTTTTGTTGAAGACCATTCTCGTTGGAAGAGACATCTTTCCTCCTGTTATGATTTAAGTCCGCAAAGTTCGATTTTTTTTGATCCTAATGGCTTAAAACAAAACAAGCTACACGAAGGGAGTCTGAAAGTTTCTAATCAAGGAAAGTGTCGAGATTCTGACCTCATCCAAACATCATGTACGTTCACTTTTTGTATGACAAGTATAAGCAACTTTGGAGGTTTAGCCTCGCCTACAGCTAAACCAGAAGTCCCCATTTCCAATGGGAAAGATCTGTCTGCAGAAACAATTTCTAACGTTTTGAAACAAAAAGAGCTTGTCGTTATTCGTTCAAAAGATCGTTCTTGGGCACCCAATATCTTTTTTCCATCTCCTGCTTCATTTAAGTGGAAATCAATCTTTATAGATCATCTAGCGGCTTTCAGTTCTACGCTTCACACCACTCACGGCACACAAAAGATAACCACGGGTCAAAAGATTATGTATATGTCTGATGGAAAAACTTGGAAAATTATGAAAAGAAACTAATTTTTTTCTTCTTGATAAGCCCCTCACTCCCCTTTAAAAATAAATGGGGGTGAGGAAGTTTTTTTCATTTCCCCACCACGGCTCCCTTTCCCAGTTATTTTTTCGAGCCCTGCTCTCATCCCTTTAGCTCACCTCATCATCATACTTTCCAGCGCATTTTCTCCATTCTCATCCTCTTTCAAAACCACAACACCCTTTAATAAAATCCTCACCTCCCTCTTCTATCACCCTCACACCATCCCTTCACGCATCCCTCTGCACTACCCCGCCTCTTATCCACACCCTCCCCCTTGTCCATAGGCACTCTCCCATTCCACGCACTCCTTTTTCTCTCCCATCACACATTCACGACTTACAGCACTCTTCATTCCAGCTTCCCTCCTCGATTAACAAGCTCTCGTTCTCTCCCCATTTATCTCACCCCATCCATGCAAAAGCCCAACGTGACCCCAAAACACGCACAATGCATAAATCCATAAATCCTCCTCTTCACTTTTACAGATTCACATTTTTACGCTTTTACACATTCACAGAAAACAGCCAACGAAAGATTCACCACCCCACACCGCTCGATAAACACTGGTCCGTAAACAATCCAGCTTCTTATCTAGGGAAGGACTACTGATCACTTCATATAATTATCACCACCCCTCAAAAGACGCGCTTTATCAGACAAGACAAATAAGCCCTTCCTCCAAATATTCTCCACATACTCTTCTCCAGAAAATGCATTTAACACCCCTTTTCATCCCAGCTTTCCCCGCTCCATTCACAAATGCGTCCCCTAGTTTTCTGACCACATTCCACGCCATGATAAAAGCATACACACAGTACAAATCCTCCGCATCATTTTACGGATATACGTTTTAACGCTTTTACGTTATTACAGAAGTCAGCCAAATAAAATTTCCACATCACCACCCCGCACCGCTCTGTAAACACTGTTCTGAAAACGAACCCAGCTTTTTGCCTAGTCCCCTTACAGTCTTCAGACTACCCTCCTCAAACGACAGCACTTCATCAGGCTCAACAAATCAAGCCCTACCCTGAATATTCAAGCTCTTCACTCCTCCTTCAAATAGCGCCGTTTTACGGTATAACAGAATAGAAAATTTTTCATTTTTCTTGCCAACCTTCTGAAACTGCCTTATGAATAAATATCGTAAGTTTGATCGTCTACGCAGCGATCAACAGGGAACTAAAAGCCCTAAACCCTAACGTACAATTGAGCCCACTTTTGCGAATATCCTTAGAATTCCGGGAGTTTTTGTTATGTCCAGGTGCGTTTCCGCACTAAAAGCAAAAAGCTGAGTCAAGTCAGTGTTTTCAGACTCCCGGAATACCAATGCGAGGGCGCTCGCAACCGGAGGGGGGCTTGAAGTGCCAACTAAAAATCCACATTTTATCGACATTCTGATAGGCAAAAGAATCCGTCACAGACGCATTTCAATAGGGCTTTCCCAAAAAGAATTAGGAAGCCATTTAGGTGTCAGTTTCCAACAAATCCAAAAATACGAAAAAGGCTTAAATCGTGTAAGTGCCAAATGTTTACTGGAAATCGCTCAAAAACTGGAAGTTCCTATAAGCTTTTTTTATGCAGACATTGCCACAAAAGAAGATCTCTCAACAAAAGAAAATACCCCACACCGTGATCAAGAAACATACAGCGAAAAAGAACACACTCTTTTGAAAAATTTTAGAGACCTCCAACCGAAAAAACAAAAAGCAATCTTGTGGTTGATTTCTGATTAAGCAAAAGCACAACAATTAACATACCCCCTGCCTAAAGTTTCCCATACCTGATATCACCATACCTCCAAGAATGATATTTTACGGCATATAAGATAATTCACACTATAGCTCCTCGTTTTCTGTTTCCATTATTGCTTCAAGTCAAGCTGATTAAGGATTGGCAGCTGAGTTTTTTAAGTTTGGCTATTCGTAGCAAAGCGGAGTTAAACAAAAATGACATTGTTACTCAAAACCATGCCCCCTATTGCGTTTACGAGACGGTAGAACAGCGTCAAGAAGGCAAAGCCCCGAAAAAAAATATGAGCGGTTAAGTAAAAATCAAAGATTAAACCTATAACGTCAAAAAAGCTGCTCTATGTTGGATTATCTCCACGTCCTCTAAATCTCAGAAAAATGATTTAAAACATTTGTTTTATTGATGAGCCAATCATTGAGATCGAACAATTAACAAAGAACGGTTCAGCAATATCCTGATAGCCAATAAACAGCATAATCCACTCAATCCAGAAAGAAGGAACAATTTTCCAGCCGAAGTGTGACCTAAAACAAACGCTCCAACAAACGGCGCCACCAACATAGCTAAATTTTGTATAGACTGCACCCATCCGGAAGCCAATCCAATCTGTTCATTGAAATTGCTTACCAGATAAACATTAGAAGATATGGAAAAGTAAGCGCTAACCATTCCAATAAGGAAAAAACAGAGCAACAAAGTCTCAATACGGAGTAAATCAAAGTAAAAAAAGCACACTGAGATCATGACAAAACCAATCATTGTTGACATTGCCGGCATTAACAACTCTGATATTTTGCCTGTAAGGGGTTTATGCTTTGATTGTTTCACACTCCAAAATCCATAGAGAAAATTACCGATTGCCGAAGCCGATACCAGCATCCCAAGAGCCTGTTTATTCATTTTCATTGCACTAAGAATAACCGGCAACTGATTATTCACCATAAAGATCATGGCAAAATACACAAACATCACCGCCACATAGGCATACCAAGTTGTCCCATAAAGCCTCTGCTTTGATTTTATGGTATTCGCTGTTTTTATCATGAGCGACGAGACAGGTTGTGCACCAAGACAACAAAACACCATAAAGCCTAGGAATGTCAAAAATCCCGAAAACAATAAAGTATAGGTATCTGATAAAAGTATGGACAGAGCACTCCCCAAAGCAGGTCCGATCATCTTTGCTGCGCTATTAATCATGTTAAGCACAGAATAGTAACGAGTCCGTCCGTTTTCAGGCACCGAATTTGCACTAAGAACGGAAATTGCAGGCATGGCTAGACTGTTGAATGTCGCTCGAATAACTGCCAGTATAATAAATCCTTGCAGACTCGTCGCCATCAATAAACCGACAGTACAGAGTGCCCGTAACAGCAGTGACGCCCGCAACCAATGGATCATAGAACGGTGACTTACCAACATTCCAATTGGCTTAGACAGAACGATACCAGGTAATAATGTTGCCGCTCCAATAAAAGCGACGTCATATTGATCAGCTTTCCACGTGAACACAGATACGGTCAAAATCACGATATAATCAATCCAACCGCCAAATGACACCACGCCATTACCCAGCAAAAGCACCAACAAGCGATTTTTTACTGCCCCGTCTCTTTGCACCAAAACACGCACCCCTTCTTTTTCGTTAGCAATACTGATTGAACTATCAATTTTTCCTCACACCCTAAAGGCACCAACAACTTTCACGCAACAAAGCACTAACAAGCGATTTTTTACTGCCCCATCTCTTTGCACCAAAACACGCACCCCTTCTTTTTCGTTAGCAATACTGATTAGATGACCAATTTTTCTCTCACACCCTAAAGGCACCAACAACTTTCACGCAACAAAGCACCAACAAGCTATTTTTTGTTACCCCGTCTCTTTGCACCAAAACACGCACCCCTTCTTTTTCGTTAGCAATACTGATTAGATGACCAATTTTTCCTCACACCCTAAAGGCACCAACAACTTTCACGCAACAAAGCACTAACAAGCGATTTTTTACTGCCCCGTCTCTTTGCACAAAAACACGCACCCCTTCTTTTTTGTTAGCAATACTGATTGAACTATCAATTTTTCCTCACACCCTAAAGGCACCAACAGCTTTCACGCAACAAAGCACCAACAAGCAACTTTTTATTACCACGTCTCTTTGCACCAAAACACGCACCCCTCTTTTTTCGTTAGCAATACTGATTGGACTATCAATTTTTCCTCACACCCTAAAGGCACCAACAACTTTCACGCAACAAAGCACCAACAAGCAACTTTTTATTACCACGTCTCTTTGCACCAAAACACGCACCCCTCTTTTTTCGTTAGCAATACTGATTGGACTATCAATTTTTCCTCACACCCTAAAGGCACCAACAACTTTCACGCAACAAAGCTCCATCGACCTTCATGCAACAAAGCAATTTATAATTATCCATGGTAAACAAAACCTCTGGAGATAAGTCTTAGATATGTATTAAAACTTCCATCGTTGATTGAACTTAATCTGCGTCTTTGCGAATGACGATAATAAGCAAGCCGTTAATCCAGCTCTTAAATACATTTACGATAATCCCGCGCGCCTCCCCTTCAGTTTCCACACAAAAAACGCTTTAGCGTTCTTTTCTCAAGAGAACTCTTTATTCTTCTTCATCACTTACTTGTGGTGGGGGTGGTAAAATATAAGAGCCTGAAAGCCAACGATTAAGATCAATAGCTCGGCACCGTGTGGAACAAAAAGGATAAGAAGATTTTTGTGACATCTGACCACAAATAGGACAAGGATGTGGAGGACGGGTCTCTTTTTGCAAATTTAGCTCTTTTTGTTCTTGGCACACCTTTGTCATTGGCTTCTTCATTAACTTTTCTTCTGTTGCTTTTTTTTCATTTTTGCTTTTCTCTTTTTGTTGCTTTTCACCTTGCATTGATCTTACCTTAAAGTTTTTCTAATGCGTTTGTTCAGCCCAGTGAGTGAAAAGTGGATAGTGATAAGCGGTCAAGAGATCGGCTGTTTCAGCCAAAGGCAATCCCACAACATTAGAATAAGAACCCGTGATATGGACAACAAAAGCCCCTGCTTTTCCTTGGATAGCGTAGCCACCAGCTTTCCCTTGCCACTCTCCTGAAGCAAGGTAAGCCTTCATCATGGCAGAGGTTAAGCGTCTAAAGCGAACACGACTTTCAACCAATTTTACGGTTATTTTTCCACGTTCATTGAGCGCACAAATGGCACCATAGACCTTATGCGAACGCCCAGAAAGGTATCGTAAACATTCATAAGCCTCATCCTCGCTTTCTGGTTTGGGGAAAATGGTCCGCCCAACAGCCACCACCGTATCAGCCGCCAAGATAATCATTTTCTGTCCAGGTAATTTTTCTTGACCATTCTGCAACTCGTCTTGACCATTCTGACTGTACCAGCGCAAAATTTTTTGGGCTTTCAGTGCTTTTTCTTTTGCCAAACGTTTGGCAAGGTTTGCAGGATGTTCTTTTAATTTTGGCGTTTCATCAATATCGCTTGCATAAACCTGCTGGGGATCAATCCCTATTTGTGCCAAGAGCGCTAAACGCCTTGGCGAAGCGGAGGCAAGCACCAAATGAATTTCTTCTGTAAGAGTATCTGCCAAACGTTTTTCCCCCCACTCTCTTATATTTCTCATTTCCACCCCTTCACAATTGACTTCCCTCTCACCCCCTTTTAAGCGCCCCTTTAGCCTCCCTTTTAAGCGCTATTGATCTCCTTATCCTTTTTCCGCATCGATTTTACAGTTTTTCAAGGCTCTTCAAACACTCCCCTTTTTTCACTCATGAAAAGCAAACTAAAAAACTGTTAAAAAATAATAGAAATAATATGATAGCTTTTAGAAAAAAGTGCAAGCCACCCACGAGGCTACTTATAGCGATATGTAATACGCCCTTTTGTCAAATCATAAGGTGTCATTTCCACCATGATTTTATCACCGGCCA
The DNA here is from genome assembly GCF_042196845.1 of Bartonella sp. AA9NXGY. Classification (NCBI taxonomy): domain Bacteria; kingdom Pseudomonadati; phylum Pseudomonadota; class Alphaproteobacteria; order Hyphomicrobiales; family Bartonellaceae; genus Bartonella; species Bartonella sp. AA9NXGY. Next base: position 90,616 of record NZ_JBHIRB010000004.1, on the reverse strand, counting down.
ACACCCGTATACGATTTTTCCGCATTCTACCAGCGGTATGAGCAATAATTTCATGATCATTTTCCAGTTTCACACGAAACATCGCGTTAGGTAAGAGTTCAGTAACGATACCAGAAAATTCTAAAACTTCTTCTTTTGACATAAACAAACATTTCCTTTACAGTGCACATATTTTGTTAAGCTGCGCGTTATTTCCAGCGTTCATATCCTATTTTCTTAAGTTTGTGAATAAAAATTCCACAAAAAGGGAAAGGTTTTTCAAGTTTACTCTCTCATGTTCTCAAAAAACGTCATCCCACACCTTAAGAATCAAAACTTTTTTTCCACCAATTTTACCCGCTAATTTCCTTCAATTTTTATGATGATTTTGGTTTCAGTGTGACAAGAAATTACGCTAATTTTTTCCCCTAAAGCATTTTCCCAACACCTCTGACTAATCCCTCCACAACTTACTCACAATCATCCTCTCTCCAACTTTTCCTCACCTTCCACACCTTAAACATGTGCCCTTCAGATAAACACCACTCCCCCCACGCCAGAAGCCCTTCCTTTTCTCAAAAACCTTCTCCATTCTTCACACACCATTCACAACATGCTTCACTGCCCCACACTTCATACTCTACGCATTTCCCATACAGCCTTCCCCATTTTCTCTCTCTTCACACGCTTCCTCTAAGCCACTCTTTCCATTTATGTTGTTCTTCCTACCTTCGAAAACACGATCCCTATACATTGCGTATCATTAACCACAACGCCTCTAACGACATAAAGCCTTTTCCTTTTTTACACATTTCCGTTTTCACGCTTTTACGTATTTACCGAATAAAGCCAAATGAAACTTCCACACCGCACCACTCTATAAACAATAGTATTACCCCAGCTTCTTGCCTAGCCAATCTCCCCAAGCACTTCAGATCACCCCACATTCACGGACTTCAGCCCCCCTCAAATGACACCACTTCATCAAGTACCATAAAAACAAAGCGCTATCTCCTTCACACCATCCTTTACGCATCCCTTCGCACCACCGCCTCTTACCCCCCTCTAGTCTGTTCATTCCTATTCCGCCCCCACACTCTCTTCTCCCTTCAATCTCCCTCCGCTTCATCCCAGCTTACCACTCCATTCACAAAAACTCTTTCCCCCATTTATCTCACCACATTCCATGCCATGCCAAAAGCATACACAATGCACAAATCCTCTACTCCTTTTCACGAATATACGTTTTTACGCTTTTACATATTTACAGAATAAAGCCAAATGAAACTTCCACACCGCACCACTCTATAAACAATAGTATTACCCCAGCTTCTTGCCTAGCCAATCTCCCCCAAGCACTTCAGATCACCCCTCAAACGAGATTATTTCATCAAACGCGACAAAAAAATCCAGCCTAAAATACTCATCATACACTCTAAAAACACCTTGATAAATTGATATGCCTGATATCACTCCCCCTATAAGCTCCCCTTCTAATCATGATTTCGGAGCCGCGTGAGAGGGACAAAACAAGCCGTTAAGTTCTGGGGGTCAAGGACGCCGTTAGGCGCCATGTAATGGTCTCCTTGACCTTAAGAACCTAGGATTGTTAGTCCCCTCATTAAACGCGGGTCTGATCTCATGATTTTGGTGAGCGTTCCGGAGAGTTTGAGAGGCGGAAAGCCTCTCATTAAAAAATAAAGTTTATAAATAAAAACTATTTTCATTTGCCAATCTTCTGAAATTACTTTATCACTTAAAAGATATTTTGATCGTCTACGCAGCGATCAAGAGGGATTCAAAAACCCTAAGCTCTAGCGTAAAATGAGCCCACTCTTGTGGGTGTCCCGGAATTCCGGGAGTTTTTGCCATGTCCAGGTGCGTTTCCGCACTAAAAGCAAAAAAACTGACTAGAGCTCAGTATTTTGACTCCCGGAATACCAATGCGAGGGCGCTCGCAACCGGAGGGGGGCTTGAAGTGCAAACCAAAAATCCAAATTTTATCGATATTCTGATAGGCAAAAGAATTCGTCATAGACGCATTTCCATGGGACTTTCCCAAAAAGAATTAGGAAGCTATTTAGGTGTCAGTTTCCAACAAATCCAAAAATATGAAAAAGGCTTCAATCGTGTAAGCGCAGGGTGTTTACTCAAAATCGCCCAAAAACTGGAAGTTCCCATAAGCTTTTTTTATGCAGACATTGCCACAAAAGAAAATCTTCCCACAAAAGACACTCTCTTACACCACAATCAAGAAACATACAGCGAAAAAGAACACACTCTTTTGAAAAATTTTAGAGAGCTCCAGCCGAAAAAACAAAAAGCAATCTTGTGGCTGATTTCTGATTAAGCAAAAGAGTAACAATTAATATTATTCCATTCATATACCCCCTTAAGTCAAATTCAAACCAGCACTCCATACCCCTCCAAATCACGCCATTTTATGGGATATTGATTTTTCTTGCCAATCTCCTGAAATTACTTTATTGATAAGCACGTGTTTTTGATCGTCCACGCAACGATCAAATAGGGAGCTAAAAGCCCGAAAGCTTAATACATAAATTTATCCCGCATTGCGGGTATCCCGGAAATTCCGGGGGCTTTTGTTATGTCCAAGTGCTTTAAGCACTAAAAACAAGAGACTGTTTAAGTTCAGTGAATCCAACCTCCCGGAATACCAATGCGAGGGCGCTCGCAACCGGAGGGGGGCTTGAAGTGCAAACTAAAAATCCAAATTTTATCGACATTTCTGATTAAGCAAAAGACGCGATTTATAATCCATATTTCGCACTTTTTTAAAAAGTACCCAATCTTATAGACTTTGAGATTATTTTGATTTCTCTTGCCAATTTTCTGAAATTGCCTTATAAATGAATACTGTAATTTTGGTCGTCTACGCAACGATCAATAGGGGATCAAAAACCCGAAACCTAAAACATGAATTTATCCCACTTTTGTGGGTATCCCGGAATTCCGGGAGTTTTTGCTATGTCCAGGTGCGATGAGCACTAAAAGCAAAAAGCTGATTTAGGTTCAGTATTTTTGACTCCCGGAATACCAATGCGAGGGCGCTCGCAACCGGAGGGGGGCTTGAAGTGCAAACCAAAAATCCAAATTTTATCGATATTCTGATAGGCAAAAGAATTCGTCATAGACGCATTTCCATGGGACTTTCCCAAAAAGAATTAGGAAGCTATTTAGGTGTCAGTTTCCAACAAATCCAAAAATATGAAAAAGGCTTCAATCGTGTAAGCGCAGGGTGTTTACTCAAAATCGCCCAAAAACTGGATGTTCCCATAAGCTTTTTTTATGCAGATATTGCCACAAAAGAAAATCTTTCAACACATGCCGCACACTATGATCAAGAAACATACAGCGAAAAAGAACATTCCCTTTTGAAAAATTTTAGAGAGCTCCAGCCGAAAAAACAAAAAGCAATCTTATGGTTGATTTCTGATTAAGCAAAAGAGCACACAAAGCATAAATCCTCCGCATCATTTTACGGATATACGTTTTTATTTTACGGATCAACGTTTTGATGCTTCTCCACATTTACAGAAAGCAGCCAAATGAAACTTTCAAATTCCCCCCCACACCACTTTGTAAACATAGGTTTGTCAACAATACAGCTTCTTACTCTAGCCAATTCCCCTGCTGATTTCAGATCACGACACCACAAAGGATAATGTTGCATCAAACGCGACAGATACGTCCTATTTTAAAATATTCTTGCCCCTTCACCACCCTAAAGTAAGATCACGCAAAGCACCGGTCAATCCCACTTCAAAAACAACTTTCCCCACCCCTCTCTCCTCTCTCGTCAACACACCCGCCTCTTCATCCAAGCTTCCCCCCTTCATAAAACTCTTCATCCCCACACCCCAATCTTCTCTCCACATTCCATGCCATGATAAAATCATACACCACGCATAAAGTCCCAGCTTCCTTTTTTGCACATTTCCGTTTTTACGCTTTTACATATTTACAGAAAGCAGAAAATCTGTAAAAAATGCATTACACAATAACGTTTTCAACAACTGTCATTAAAATCTCACCTCCCTTTTCATCTAACTCCCCCTATTTTCACTTAAATCATAGATATAAACCGCCCTATTATCGTATTGAGCAGCATAAAATTTTTCGACAAATTCTAGCGATCAAAAGAGTGCATAAGAAGCATTTTACGACTTTTAAAAGAATTTTTATTTACACCCAGTGCTTTTTTGTAACGTAGAAGAGCACATTTAATTAATTGACTATAAGAAAGTTTGAAATGAGAGAAGCTTTTCGTTTTTCTCGTTCAACATCCACAACGATAACTCCTTCTTATAAATCAATTTTTTTCGTAATACAAAACGCACCAAAAGGAATAGACTTGTGTTGCATATTCACGCGCTTGTTTTAAAGAAAGATCTCTCAACGCTCATCACACCCATTTTGCAAAACGCCGCCCGTAAAGAAATGGTAAGCCCCCATGAAGGATATAAAATCCTTTCAGCCCTCCCCTATCTTTACGCTTATGGAAAAACACGTTTACGCTTATGGAAGAGCAAGGCCGGCATCATCACAAAAACTCTGCCAGCTCCCAATGTTGCAGACAGCCTTCGGTTCAAGAGATAATTCATTAAAGGCATGCCTTTCTTGTACAGTTTTGACCCACATGCACGCCCCACCACTTATGATGTATAAGCCAAGTAATTTTAATTGATTTAATATGAGAGAACTGGTGATGAAAAATTTTATTATATTCAGCAACGCGCTTCACGGTAAAAAAATGGTTATTTATTATTATAAATCAATATATTAATAAAGAAGAGAGTCATCATCAAGACGCTTACCTTTTTCTAAAAAAGGCTTCACACTGAAAGAAAACATCTAAAACTTAGATAAAAAAAAAGGTTTGCCTCTAATAAACAAACCTCTGCAGAAAATTATTCACATAACTTTCAAAATTTTAAATTAATCCCTCTAGAAGCAATAAAAACGCTTTAGAAGCACCAAAATGAATACAAAGATCAATTTAACACAATGTTAAGAAAAATCAAGAACAAAAAATTTTTATCGTTAATACACCTTTAAAAAACGAGGCTTCTTAACCTACGCGGTTCAAAAGTCCGGGGCTTCTTCTACAAACGCCTCCAAGCCAATCAATCCCTTCATCTCTCTCAAAAGACAGCATAAAAGGTTCACAGTACAAGTCTTCGCTAAAAAAATATCAATCGCCAGCGCTCATAAAAGCCAGCGTTGGTATAAAAGATCAGATTATCGAACAATCTTGCTGAAATGTCTTCCCAATAAATAAAAAAGAAGCGGATTCTTAAATATTTCCGCCTCTTTAACAATAAAAATTATGATGAGGGATTATTAAAAAATTTCAAGACTGTGAAGGGAACCAATTTGATAACAATTCATACCTTACAGGATCATCGGCACACTGTCCACCACCACATTCCAGTATGGTAGAAATCAAATTTGCCGCAATCAAAAACACAAATAAGAAACTTGCCGTTTTACTCAAGGCTGGAAAAGGAGAAAATTCTTTGAACTTGTGTGCCAATTCGCCTAAAATCATGACAAATGAGACAGCAAAGATACAAAGGACAGAAATAATGAAAGCCCAAGTATAAAAATGCAATCCAAAGAACGTTGAACCATATCCTAAATCATCGGGTGTGATATGCAAAAACACTTGCCGTGCTGCCACAGCACTGGTTACCATACAACCAAGAATAACCATACCATAATGGGTATTTTTCACCTTATGGTGAATATTGAGTAAGAACCCACAACCTGCCAGCATCAATCCAACGCGCTGCAGCAAACAAAGGGGACAAGGTAACTCAAACTTTACCAATTGATAATAAAAAGCCACCACCAAGACAATAGATAACCCAAAGAGTCCTAGCGTATTCATAAAGATGACGAAGTGAGGATTTTTTTGTTCAACATGTTCCATGGCTATTCTCTCAAAAAGATAAATTTAAAGTAGAAGTTGCGTGATGATTGAAAGTGAGAAGAATGACAACGAATAAAATTACCCACAAAGCATAACTTATATTTTTTTTACCACACATAGTCGTTACTGCAGTACCTAAAGCGATTAAAAATGGAAGAAACATAGCTTTTAAATCTCCTTTACATCCGTTGTTTAACTCTTATTTATTTCAGCGTTCACCATATTACAAAATTGGGCAAAAAAGAGACCATGGATTTATTATTCACAATTCGTCACTCGCGATTGATATTGCCATTATATTTAAGTGAAAAAACGATATAATCGCTCAGAAGCACATCTCAACAAAAGCGTTAAAAGCACAAAAGCGTTGATTATTCGCTTCCCCTTATATCAGCCATTGTTAAAGATATATCGACAATTATAAAGATTATATCCCCTATAAAGATTATATCCCCCACTCACAAAAGAATCACTTGAACAACAAAATAAATAGGCTTTGAAATTGAGAGATATACATCTCTTTTTTTCTCAAAAGAATATCCTCATTTTGCAACACATTTTTGACATAAAAATCTCTTTTTCTCATAAGCAATGTTTCAAATTGCAACAGATTTTATATCATATGGTGATCTTGTTTATTTTAGCAAATAAAAAATAAGACATTTTTTAAAAAAAACTTATAATCAATGGCTTTTCCCCAATACAGTTTTCCCTCTTATCTTAAATAAAAGACAATACCGCAAGCTCAACAGCCTCATGGGTCCCATGCCACCCCGTGACATTGCCCTCCCCCTCACAAGAAGTGCTTCATGCCTTCAATACTTTAGTTTTTCATCTCTCGAGATCCCCTTTAAATTTTTAGCTTTCCGCCTTATTTGAAAAATAACTGTTTCTCTGTCATCAATTGGCTTTGCAAAAAGAATATAAAACTTTAAAAAAATAATGATAAAGAATCGCATTGAACCTTTGAAAAGGATAGAGAATGATGAAAAAATCATGTGATGTGGCGATTTTAATGGGGAGCCAATCGGATTGGCAAACGATGTGCCATAGTGCAGATATTTTGACGAATCTTGGTATTTCTCATAGTTCGCATATTGTCTCAGCACACCGAACTCCTGAACGCCTTTATCAATTTGCCAAAGAAGCAAAAGAAGCAGGGTTTAAAGTTTTAATTGCCGGTGCGGGGGGGGCAGCGCATCTTCCAGGTATGTTAGCAGCCCTTACTCCTCTTCCTGTTTTTGGCGTTCCAGTGCATTCTCACTCTCTTTCTGGTCAAGATTCTTTGCTTTCAATCGTACAAATGCCAGCAGGGATACCCGTCGGCACATTAGCAATTGGCAAAGCAGGCGCAATTAATGCAGCCCTTTTAGCCGCAGCCGTTATGGCCGTTTATGACCATGATCTCGCCCAACGATTAGAAGATTGGCGTCAACAACAAACAGCCAATGTCGCCCAAACGCCTGTAACGGAGGTTTAAAATGGCACCGTTTTCCACCCCCCCCTCATCCAACGCCACCCCCTCCAACACCACTCCCTCCAACACCACTCCCTCCAACACCACTCCCTCCAACACCACCTCGTCCAACACCACTCCCTTCACCATGTTACCTCCAGGCAGCGTCATTGGTTTAATCGGGGGGGGACAATTAGCGCGGATGCTCGCCATAGCGGCCGCAGAATTAGGATTTCGAACCGTTATTTTTTGCCCTGAAGCCGATTGCCCAGCCGCTCAAACAGCAAACAACCATATTGTTTCCTCCTATGACGATATATCAGCTTTAGATCATTTTATTTCTCAGTGTGATGTTGTCAGCTATGAATTTGAAAATCTTTCGCTTCAAACGGTTCAATATGTAGAAAAGAGTAAGCCTGTTTATCCTTCTTCCAAAGCATTAGAGATCACGCAAGATCGACTTTTTGAGAAGCAATTTTTGCGTGATCAAGGGATTGGCACCGCGTTATGGCACGCTGTTGACAATTCTTCTTCTCTTCTTTCCGCTCTTGATACCTTAGGCGGACGTGGTCTTTTAAAGACGCGTCGTTTTGGTTATGACGGAAAAAACCAGATCAAGCTTGATCACCCAGATGAACAAACCCTTGACGAAGCCTTAAGGACTTTTCAGGAACAGCCTTGTATTTTAGAAGAAATAGTCCCTTTTTTATCGGAAATTTCGGTTCTTTCGGCACGTACAAAACAAGGAGAACATATTTTTTATGACTGCCCTGAAAATCAACACAAAAATGGAATTCTTCATAAATCCTTTGTTCCATCACATATTCCACTTGACGTGCAAAAAGCAGCTCAAGAAATCAGTGTAACAGTCATGGATGCCCTCGATTATGTTGGTGTTCTTTGTATTGAACTTTTTGTCTTAACGAATGGTCATCTTTTAGTGAATGAATTAGCACCGCGTGTCCATAATTCTGGTCATTGGACACAAAAGGCATGCATAACTTCACAATTTGAACAGCATATCCGTGCTATTTGCGGACTTCCCTTAGGCAGTCCCTATCGCCATAGCGATTGCCAAATGACCAATCTTATTGGTAACAATTTTAGCACGTTAAAATATTTTCTGAAGCAAGAGCGCACCTCGATCCATTTATATGGCAAAAGCACTGTTCACCCCAACCGCAAAATGGGGCATATCATCCAATTACTGGGACCAGCCAACAAATCTTAAGCCCACATATATACAAATACTTTTTCACACTTTTCCCCCAAATGAACTGAAAAAACAACCTCTCCCCCCACACCGATATCCATCGGCTTCAAAAGCGCCCCTAACCTTTTAATTCTCCCCTGAAAGGGCGTGAAGCCCTCCTACAAGCTCCTTCTCTCTTAAAAACATCACCTCTTCCCCCTCCAAACCGCTTCATCCTACACGAACATCTCATCCGCCCTCAAAAACAAAGCTTCACTCCACACCAATATCCAAGCAGTACAACAAGCGCTCCCAACCCTTCAACTCCACCCCCTAGCTCTTCTCCCCTTCCTTTTCTCAAAAATATCCCCCCGGCTAAAAATAATCCACCAGCCCCCAACTTCACTACCCCTCCACCTCCCACAGCATAAATATTCCCCCATAACATACGCAGCCCCTTCATTTTTCTTTTAATGCCAATCTTTAAGCCTTTTAATTCCAACCTTTAGAGGATAAACTTACCTCTTGCGGCCTATAGAGAGCATTCTAACAATGCGTTCTCATTGCCTCTAGTCTCCCTTCTTGTGTTCATTCTTTCACAAAAGTGCCAAGCGCCGCTCCGCACCACCCCTTGAGTTTCATGTCAAAGATATAATTACAGTACTAAGCTTATCCATCATAGCAATATCCTCTCTCCCCTCATAAGGCGATATTACCTGTGTTGTATTTTCTAGGGCTTGAAGCGTCTCTCCTTATTTCATTTCGCGATAAGGCTTAAAAGAGCAGATGTACATACACTCCACACTGAAAGAAAACCGTAAATTTAGCTTACACGCTAAAACACCAACCGCTTAAAATATCACTCACTTTAACATTTGTAATATTTGTGACCTCCGTTATGTCTATCGCCTTCGTTCTTTCCCCTATAAAGTTACATTATTCAAATTTGCGCGCCTAACCGCGCTCAAGGACGAAGATTTCTGTGCCGATCAATCAACAATCAAGCTTTTCTTAAGTAAATTCAACCGGCATAAACACTTCAATATTAAATGCCTCTTCGCCTATAGTTTAGTGATAAAATATAATTGTACTCACAAAACGAATCTTTTATACAGCGGCACGAAAAATTGTACATGCCTCATAATAATAAAGGGAAGATGCGCTACAGACGTAGCAAGTCATTCGTATTATCATTTTAACAACTACAGAAATCTTTTTTCATTTCATAAACATAGTCTGAGAAACTGAGTTATTCGCTTTATCAAAAGACAAAACCTTCAAGAAACAAACGAATATCCACATGACAAAACCAAACCTATCAAATGCATCACCAAAAGAACAAAATGATACATCTTCTCAATGGGACTTAGTCCTCGATATCCAAAAAGAAGTTAAGGAAACATTAAAGGCTGGTGTTGTTTCCCTGAGAGAGTTTATATTCATAATTTTTATAAGCGTCTGTTTATACATTTTTCTCTCAATATTAGGCAGTGCGGATAAACCTCAGATGAATGTAGTAACTGCAATCGGGCTGATATGCGCATTAATTCTGTATGGTTCGATACCAATCTTTTTGGTGCTACGGATCATAGTAAAGAAGAAACTGAAAAAAGTAATGAAACAACTAGACGAAGCGGTTGCTAATCAAAATATAATAAGGAGAGAAAATGACTGAAGCTATAATATTAGGGCGCATTCTAGGGATCATTGTCGGTTGTGCAATAATAACATTATCCGTTTGGCTTGTTTATTCTACCATTAAATATCGAAAACTGTACCGTAAAGCGCTTACAGGACTAAACTTAGCAATTCAAAAATGTAATAAAGAAATTAATAAATAAAAAAAGTCGTGAAAAACGTGGTATTAAAATACCATAATCCTTATTTTCATATTTCTAGACGTATTTAATGTGATTACCAGTTATTGATGACCCATATTGAGGGTATGAGATTTTTCATAAGGGGACGTTTGAAACTATAGGCATGATATTATGTGCGTACAGCCAATACAAGAAACAATTCCAACGGCGTCCCCTCTTCCCCCCACTTCAAGCATTTCAGCCGGCGCACGCACTTGACAGGGCTTCACGAGCCCGCAACAAACAAGCCTCTTGCGTTTTAAGAAGTCCCCCTTTGCCCTTAACGACAAAAACCACACCACTTCAACAATCCAACGGCGTCCCCTCTTCCCCCCACTTCAAGCATTTCAGCCGGCGCATGCACCTGATA
>NZ_JBHIRB010000004.1:47997-79704 GCF_042196845.1 Bartonella sp. AA9NXGY | reverse complement strand
AAGCCCCTTACGTTTTAAGAAGCCACACCTTGCCCTTAACGACAAAAACCCACACCACTTCAACAATCCAACGGCTCAACAGCGCTCCTGATCTTTCAACACTCCCTAACAGAGCTTATTTGTTTAAAGCTGAAAAGGCTTTTACTTTTTTCCACTCTTTGTGCTTTTTTGTGTCCTTTTTTTACGAGAAAATTTTTACCTTCAAGGCAACCATTAACACACCCTAAGGAATTTGTAAGGGATATACCCTTGACAAGAATAAGACTTCTTGTTAAATCTCTCCTACTTTTTTGCAATTTTCACTTATCGTTGTGCTAATGAAGTGGTTAATGCGTACCTTAAGAGTGCGCTTTTCTTTTTGTGATCACAGTGAAAAGGTGTATCGTGTGATGTTATCATGCAAGTACGATATCGCAATGCAATGCTCATAGAGTAAGCAGTCTATTGGGGTTGTAATATTGTATTTTCGTGTTTTAATATTGTATTATAGTATTGTGTTACGTAAACTATTTAAACGGTGAATATGATGAAAATTAAAAATTCGCTTAAAGCACTAAAAGAGCGCCACCGTAACAATCGTTTGGTGCGTCGTAAGGGTCGTGTTTATATTCTTAATAAAACGAACCCACGTTTTAGAGCACGTCAGGGCTAATTCTTTTAGGACTAATTTCTTTAGGATCAATGTTTTTATGCCTACTTTAATTGTAGGCTTAAAAAAATTTTATTGCGTTTTTTTGGTTATAAGTCCGTTGATTACAAGTCTAGTATTTGATAATATTTGGTGATTTATCTTTTGGGGGCTTGTTTTTATGGATTCTTCTATTTTTTTAAAAGCCTTTCGATTTTTTCAGCTGCGTTTTTTCTGTATTTTTCAGCGCGCGTTTTTTCTTTTTTTTGTTGGCGTTTTTTGTTTTGTTCCCTCGAGCTATGGGCAAAATCCTCCTTCTCTTCCTGAAGATCGGCCTTCTCCACAATCGCTTTTACCGTTAGATGATCTTATTCCCAATTCTCCTCCCCCTTCCTCAACGCCCTCCGATTCTGATTCCTCGGCGGTTATTCTTGAAGATCTTGACAAAGAGCAGCTTTCCCATGTTGACAGAGTTAAGCAGCGCAAAGAAGCAGAAATTTCACGTTTACTCAAAGAGTTGAAATATTGTGCTGATGTTGCTAAAGCGAAAAAGATCAGTCAACAACTTCAACATTTATGGTCCCAATCGGGGAGTGAGACGATTGATCTTTTAATGTCATGGGCCGAAAATGCACTCAACAGCGACGATTATGGACTTGCGCTTGATTATATTGACAATGCTCTTGCACTTTTACCTACTCATTCTGAAGCTTGGATAAGACGCGCTTGGATTCACATTCAACTGAACGATTTCAAACTTGCCCTGCTTGATCTCAACCATGCTCTTGAACTTGAGCCGCGCAATTATAGTGCTTTTTTTGAACTTGGCGTTGTCATGGAAGCAACGGAGCGTCCCAAACTTGCTCTTAAAGCTTATGAAACAGCATTGGATTACTATCCACAAATGCGCAGGATTCAAAAGCGCGTGCAAGCTCTGTTAGACGAACAATCACCACAAGCTCTTTGAAACCATTCAAGAACGAGACACTTTACGACATCCTTTCAAATCTAGATAAGACGCAAGCCGGCTTCACATTCCACTCAATAAACTCAGTCCCTGCACACGCCATCAAATACCATCCCAAGAAATTCCCCCCCCAAGCAATTGACAATGTCTTTTTTGAATTTGGACCTTTTTTGTATTGAAGGCAGGGTCCAAACACTTCCAATATACTTCCTTCAGAATTTCTCTCATAGCAAAAAAACGCTGCACGCCTGCGTTCTCTTCACACCGCCTCTTTTTTTCACTATCCCTCCATCATGGATAAAAAGATGATAAAACACGATCCTCAAAAAATATTTTTTGAAAAAAGCTTAAAACATCGCTTAGCCCCTCTGATAAATAGTCATCGTCTTTTTTTTATTTTTATAAAACCATAGCAGCACATACCATATCGGCTCTCTCCCCCCCTCAAAGTTGATAAAACAGCACTGAAATATTCCCTACAAGGAAAAAACTTCAAAGACGCAATATCAGTTAAACAAACATCCTTAAATAAAAAATATTTCCCCTTCAAAGCTCCCCGAAACATTCCCCCCGAAACATAAAAATCAAGCGATTGCCAATGCATATCCTCCCCACACCTTAAAGCACGAAGTCTCTTAACCCACTTCGGACTGTAAACAATCCGAATTCTAGTAGACTTCACTTGGTTTCCCACATATGGGATTTTCTTAAACTTAAGGACATTGACCACACACATAAAAACATTGAACCTATCAAGGATAGCAACCTTATATTGCCAGTAAATAACAGTATGTTACGCCATAACAGGATAAAATTTGATACCATCACGCCTTTCTATGCACGTTTTCATCTCCCAGTATACTCACTTTTCCTATTTTCCTTTAAATTGAAACAAATCTTTCTATTGGGTATAGACCACCAACACCCATTTTAAAATCTGTCATTTTAACGCTTTTACCAAGTTGAAAATCATCCAATGACTTGATATGAGGCGTTAATTTGTCAGAAGGTATATATGGGCAAACTGCTTGAAAAGTATTATCTTCAAATTGCAAACAATACCGACGACGAGCTAAATATTTAGCTGCTATAATTTTCTTTTTATTTTCTAATTTCCAAGCCCCTATTTTAGAGGGATGAATATCTAATTTTTTAGCATTTTCAGTTTTGAAACAATGGATACTATCAGTGTCACAATAGATAAAATTTTCAAGTCCAATTTTGTAAATAGACTCAATTAAAAACATACGAGCATAGCTTCCAGCAAATAAAGAAATTGGCAAATAACCACATTTTTGGAATATTGTTTCACCCCAAATAAATCTAAGAACATCATTTTCAAATTCGATATATCTTTTAAATCTATGAGGACGTTCAGCCATTTTTCCACATAATGAATTAAGAAACATTTTTCCTATTCTGCTGATTGTTTTATCTGAAGAATTTTTCAATTCAAAAAATTCATCAATATAATCAGTAAAAAGGTCATCTCTTGCTTGAAAGAGATAACCATCTAATAATTCCAAATTTTGGTAGTGATAAGATTGTTTAAACAATTCAAATTCTTGTAATGTTAACATGAATATTTTTTTATGTTCACATTCGTGTTCAGATAAAATTTGTAAATATTCAACACCCCCAGATGATGATTGTCTGTTATTATTTAAAATAGGTATTTTGTTTTCTCTTAATTCTGCTGAATTTATATAAAATCTTTGAAGACCTAGAGGGTGTAAGTCATTAGTTTCAATTTTACCTTTTTTATAAAGAGGTGCCCCTATAGGTAATTGTTTTAACATCATAGCAGGGCCCATACTATTGACATCATAAATTTCAATTTCTTTATTTATGAATTTACCCATATATCTATTAAAAAAACAAAAACCACCGTCATTTGCTTTTCTAAAAATATAATCATCACCTTCTTCTAAAGATGGGAATAAATATGTTTCTGCTTTAATTTTTGTAAATTTTTTAAACATTTTTTCTGACCATACAGCTTTAGCATCAGCTGCAAAAGTCATTTTATTTCTTCCCCATTGGAGTCTTTTTTTGAGAGCAATGGCTAATCCCTTGCTTTCATTCACACAGCAATCGATATCATTTTGATGAATAATAACATCATCAATGCACTCAAAGAGAGAAGATTCACTTTGTTTTAAATCGGTAAAAGCTGTTATTATGTCTTGCAAAGGAACTAAAAATAACTCTAATGAATCGAATAGATAAACTCTTTTTGATTTATTTGATTGAAATGCAAGTTCCGATCTAAGAACTCTAGCATTTTGCGAGATAAAATCATAAAATTTAGGTGTTATAAGATCATTTTGATTAAAATGACACCAAGATCGAATAATAGCATAATCATAGTTTAGGTTATAAGCATAAAATCTTGTACTGTTTTCTATTTTTTTCACAAATTCTAAAAAAAGTCTAACAGGATCACCATCGTTTATTGTAAAAACAGTGATATCTGTTAGATCTTCAACATTAACAATTGAAACCATATAGGGCTTAACAGGTTCTTTAATTGTCGCCTTGAAAGTAAAAGTATATAATTTTCTAAAGTTGATAAGTCTCATGTTTCCTCCCTTTTTAGATTTTATCACCTCTTTATTGTGTTTGCTTCATTCTAAAGACAAAAAATATTTATCTTTTACTATATTTCGCTCTTCACGAACACTCTCATAGCCTTCACCCCATGATTGCAGATACCTTTTTACACTTAGAAAATCATAGAAACGAAAAGCGTTCACAATTTGCCCTCAAAGTTGATAAAACAGCACTGAAATATTCCCTACAAGGAAAAAACTTCAAAGAAGCAATATCAATTCAACAAACATCCTTAAATAAAAAATATTTCCCCTTCAAAGCTCCCAGAAACATTCCCCCCGAAACATAAAAATCAAGCGATTGGCAATAAACCGTTCTACGTCACTCAAACACCCACCCCCACTCATATTTTTTGCTTTTTTACTTTGAATAAGCCATCCATCATACAGCCATTTCGAGCAACCACCGACAATATCATCAATCTCTCCTGAAATACTTTATGAAAAAGAAGAGAGCGAGGTTATTTTATCTCTAGCAGAAACTCTGAAATTGTTTTATATTAAGGAGGGTGTTCTGCGCTTCTCGACAGGAAATAACGTATTCCTGAGACCTTAATGATCTCCAAGGGAGCTGTCTCTGATCAAGCCCGTGGGCTTTTTCATATGGCGCCCACCTATTTGTATAGGTTCCCGGGATCAGCTTTTTCCATCGGCTGTTGTGGATCACCCTTTATTTGTATAACTTTTTTGCATAAAAATTTTTCCAGCTAAAATTGAGAGCGTCCTTTTACATAAGACCAATGACGATACTCTCTTTTCAAGAAATAAAAATGACGAGGGGCTTTATTTTATAAAACAGACAGCACTGACAAAATAATCCCCTCTGTGAATCTGCTTCACCCCTTCGCACACAGCAACGCAAAAGCGGCTTGTCGCACCAAAATACCCCCTAAAGAGCACACACTTTTTTTCATGCTTTTTTTTTCATGAGCACAGCTCTTGTCCTAACAGAGATTTACAAAACGCCAACAATGGATAAAATACCAGCATCTTATAAAACAATTGACGAGACAATGACAAATAATCCCCTCTATGAATCTGCTTCATCCCTTCGCACACAGCAACGCAAAAGCGGTTTATCGCGTCGTGATGCTCTTTTAACAGAAGAGCGTGCACTCTTTTCGCAGCGTGCTTGTTGCCACTTTATTGAATACCTTGAAAAGAAGGGAACCGATTTTTCACGCCTCATTTTAGCAGGCTATTGGCCCATTAAATCGGAAATTGACCCGCGTCCTTTACTGGATGCTGTAGCGTTACGCGGTGGGCATTTAGCCTTACCAGCAGTTCTTGATTCCACCACCATGATTTTCCGTGCATTTTTGCCCAGCACAATTTTAGAGCCCATGCGTTTTGGCACCTTTGGTCCGGGTGCAGACAATGACGTTGTTGCCCCCAATAATATTATTGTTCCGCTTTCTGCATTTGATCGTCAATGTCACCGTCTTGGCTATGGAGGAGGATACTATGACCGTGCTGTTGCAGCTCTTGAAAAACAAGGGCATCAAATGATATTATGGGGCATAGGATTTTCATGTCAGGAGGTTTCCTCTATTCCTCCGACAGAATATGATCTACAGGTACAAGGAATTTTTACAGAAAAAGGTTTCTTAAAATGTTAAAATGTGATTAAAGCGCCTATGCGTTTTTTATTTTTAGGTGACATTGTTGGTAGCACAGGCTGTAAAGCTGTTTTTGAATACCTTCCTCAACTGATTGAGAAATGGCAGCTTGATTTTGTTGTGGTAAATGGTGAAAATGCCTCTGGTGGTTTTGGTCTCACACAAGAAACGTATCAAGATCTTTTGATGACCGGTGTTGATGTTGTCACCACAGGTAATCATGCTTTTTCTCACAAAGAAGCATTGCAGTATGCCCATGAGAGTGATCGTTTTTTACGCCCTGCCAATTTTTCGAAAGAAACTCCTGGAAAAGGTTCTGGTGTTTTTACGGCAAAAAATGGCGCCCGTGTTCTTGTCGCCAATCTGTTGGGCAACGTTTTTATGCCGTGTAAAGTAGAAGATCCATTTGAAACAGCGGAAAATATTCTGCTTGCCTGTTCGTTGATGGAGCAAGCCGATACGATTATTTTTGACTTTCACGCAGAAACGACAAGCGAGAAGCAATGTTTTGGCCATTTTCTTGATGGTCGTGTGAGTGTTATCGTTGGCACCCATACGCATATTCCCACGGCTGACGCGCAGATCTTAGAAGGTGGGAGCGCCTATTTAACAGATGCAGGCATGTGTGGAGATTATAATTCATCTCTTGGAATGGATAAAGAAGAACCCTTACACCGTTTTCTTTATAAGACGAAGCAAGATCGTTTTGAACCGGCATGTGGTCCTGCCACCCTTTGTGGTTTAGCGGTTGAGATTTCAGATCGCACCGGTTTAGCAGAAAAGGTCTCGGCAGTACGGATTGGTCCTCATTTAAAGCCTGAAGTTCCGGATTTTTGGTAGCTTCTTTTAAGCCACCCTTTTGATAGTTTCTTTCCAAGATTTTCTTTTGAGAACTCTATTTGACAAGACGACTTTTCCAGCCCTTCCCAAATCCCTACTAAAAACACCCCACCCTCCAATTTGCCTAATACAGCAACTTTTCTAGCACAAATAAGTCACTCTTTTAAAAAAAAAATAAAGGATAAAAGATAAAATTTTTCGTGATTTTTAAAACGATGAGAAGGAGGTTTTATTTGGACATTTCTGCGGGGGGGGGGGGAGGAGAAATGTTAACCCCCTTCTCTAGAAAAAGCTTTATATAATAATTTATTATTTAGCAAGAGCCTCTTTAATCTTTTTTTGATTCTAACGAAAATTTAATCTTAAAATTGCTTTCTGCTTTTTAGGTTTGAGCTCTCTAAAACTTTTCAAAAGGATGTGCTCTTCTTTGCTTGAGATCTCATCATCACAGCAATACAAGACATTTTCTTTTGTTGAGAGATCGGAGTAGAAAAAAGAAATGGGAACATTGAGAATATCAGCAATTTCTTGTAAACGCCCCGCTCCTATACGATTAGAGCCTTTTTCATATTTTTGGATTTGTTGAAAAGTCACACCTAACTGGCTACCTAATTTCTTTTGCGGCATTCCCAGCATTGCTCTTTTAAAGCGAATTTTTCTGCCTATCGAAATATCGTTAAAGTGTGGATTTTTAGTTTGCACGTCAAGCTCCCCTGCCGGTTGCGAGCGCCTCTTATGCGTATTCCGGGAGTCAAAAACACTGAGTTCAGTCAGCTTTTTTGCTTTTAGTGCTCATCGCACCTGGACATAGCAAAAACTCCCAGAATCTCGCGATACTTATAAAGCAGGCCAATGTTTCATCTTGGATTTTCAGGCTTTGGGTTTCACCATTCAACCACACTGTACGACGAGAACCCTGGTGCTTGTTCATAAAATAATTTCTGGAGACCAGCAATAAAATTTAAAACAGTGTTTTTATCTCATGAGACAATCAAACACAAAATTGCTTTCTGTTTTTGAGGTTTGAGCTCTCTAAAACTTTTCAAAAGGATGTGCTCTTCTTTACTTGCGATCCCTTCATCACAGCAATACAAGGCATTTTCTTTTGTCGAGAGATCGGAGTAGAAAAAAGAAATGGGAACATTGAGAATATCAGCAATTTCTTGTAAACGCCCAGCTCCTATACGATTAGAGCCTTTTTCATATTTTTGGATTTGTTGAAAAGTCACACCTAACTGACTACCTAATTTCTTTTGCGACATTCCCAGCATTGTTCTTTTAAAGCGAATTTTTCTGCCTATCGAAATATCGTTAAAGTGTGGATTTTTAGCTTTCACTTCAAGCTCCCCTGCCGGTTGCGAGCGCCCTCGCATTGGTATTCCGGGAGTCAAAAACACTGAATCCGAGTCAGCTTTTTTGCTTTTAGTGCTAGAGCGCACCTGGACATAGCAAAAACTCCCGGAATCCCGGGACACCCACAAGAGTAGGTTCATTTTACGCTCGGATTTTAGGGGTTTTTGAATCCCTCTTGGTCGTTGCGTAGACGACCAAAGTTACCCTTTAAGGTATAAAGCAATTTCATGAAATTAGCAATAAAATTTAAAAACAGTCTTTATTTTATGAGCTCCACCCCCGCCTCTCAAACTTTTATGCTCGCTCGTAAAAACCATGAGATAAAACCCACGTTTATTGAGAGAATTAACAACCCTTTATTTTTGAGATCAAGCCTCCCAAAAGCACACCTAACAACATATCACCCCCTCCCAAAGCCATTTTTGAGAGACATCTTACAGATTTACACTGTGATACGTTGGATTTTTGCGCCACAACGAGCCAATTTTTCTTCTAATCTCTCAAATCCACGATCAAGATGATAAACACGATTGACGATTGTTTCTCCCTTTGCTGCCAATGTAACAAGAGTAAGAGGGCTGCAATCACAAGAGAAACAACAAGCACGCAAATCCGTCGCCATGATGAGTCCCCCCTTGCAAATTCTCTGTTCCATGAGATAGTTACCCTCTCGCCCATCAAGCTTTATTTGCGCCCTCAAGCGATTGAGTTCTTGAACATGCATAAAACGATTTTCGAAAACCGTCTCTGTAATATGCGCGATTCCTTCAGCCCGTGTCATGCACCCCGCGTCATGAGCGCCATGAACAAAACTTAGACAATAATCACGAGCCTCCTCAAGAGTGAGAGAAGCAAAACTTTACACGAAAGAAAAACCATTCCGAAAAGAAAACAGCAGCCACAAAAGCCATACCCTTGAAAGATGGAGATTTGAAAGAACTATTGAGAAAATCATCAAGAATGTACGGCTCCAAAATTCCACAAGCAAGAGAGTAAACCATTAAAAATGCACCAGCCAAGCCCAGCCCCTCCCAACAAGCAAACATTGTGTTAAAACGCCCCCAAGCAATCGCCCCCCTCAACCACAGCGCAAAGCATTCAGCATATCTTTAACAGGTTTACACTTTGAAAGCTTTACACTGTGATACGTTGGATTTTTGCGCCACAACGAGCCAATTTTTCTTCTAATCTCTCAAATCCACGATCAAGATGATAAACACGATTGACGATTGTTTCTCCCTTTGCTGCCAATGTAACAAGAGTAAGAGGGCTGCAATCACAAGAGAAACAACAAGCACGCAAATCCGTCGCCATGATGAGTCCCCCCTTGCAAATTCTCTGTTCCATGAGATAGTTACCCTCTCGCCCATCAAGCTTTATTTGCGCCCTCAAGCGATTGAGTTCTTGAACATGCATAAAACGATTTTCGAAAACCGTCTCTGTAATATGCGCGCTTCCCTCAACCCCGTGTCATGAAAGCATGCCGCCCACACAACAGCCACCCCCCAAGCAACCTCTCAAAGCCATTCTTTGGAGCATATCTTTGAAAGCTTTACACTGTGATACGTTGGATTTTTGCGCCACAACGAGCCAATTTTTCTTCTAATCTCTCAAATCCACGATCAAGATGATAAACACGATTGACGATTGTTTCTCCCTTTGCTGCCAATGCTGCAATCACAAGAGAAACAGAAGCACGCAAATCCGTCGCCATGACAGGAGCCCCTTGCAAATTCTCTGTTCCATAGACAGTTGCCGTCTGCCCATCAAGCTTTATCTGTGCTCCTAAGCGATTGAGTTCTTGAACATGCATAAAACGATTTTCGAAAACCGTCTCTGTAATATGCGCGATTCCTTCAGCCCGTGTCATGAGCGCCATGAATTGCGCTTGGAGATCAGTTGGAAAAGCAGGATAAGGTCCTGTTTTAATATCAACGGGCATAATTTTGGTGTTCTTTGGATTTCGCTTAATATGAATTCCTTGAGGTTCTATTTGAATCTCGAGTCCTGTTTTTTGGAGCACCTTAAGCACCTTTGTGAGATGATTAGGATTTGCATTTTTAAGAAAGACATCTCCTCCCGTCATAGCAACAGCCATTGCATATGTTCCCGCTTCGATTCGATCAGCAATAACGCGTACTCTAGCACCGTTGAGTTTTTTAACCCCTTCAATTGTAAGCGTTGTTGTTCCTTCACCGGTTATTTGAGCCCCCATAGCATTCAGGGTTCGAATAAGGTTTGTCACTTCTGGCTCACAAGCTGCATTCTCAAGAGTGGTTGTTCCCTTTGCCATTGTCGCCGCCATCAGCAGCACATGGGTTCCACCAACAGTGACTTTAGGGAAACGATAGTGAGCACCTTTTAACCCCTTTAGCGCTTTTGCATGAACATATCCATTTTCGATAGTAATCTGTGCGCCTAAAGTTTTAAGTCCCTCAAGGATAAAATCGACAGGTCTTGTTCCAATAGCGCATCCTCCAGGAAGCGAAACATAAGCCTCTGCGCATCGTGCAAGCAGTGGTCCGATAACCCAAAAGCTTGCACGCATTTTTTTCACCAGTTCGTATGGTGCCCGTGTTGTGGCTATTTTTTGCGCCGTAAAATGAATTGTTCTTGAATTCACACATTCATCGTTAAACTCTTGTCCATCAACGGCATATCCAACACCATGATTATTGAGAATACGAATAAGCAATTCAACATCGGCCAGATGCGGAATATTTTCTAAAGTGAGCGTTTCTTCTGTAAGCAGCGCCGCAATCATAAGAGGCAATGCAGCATTTTTTGCCCCAGATATAGGAATTGTTCCTTGAAGTTTTTTTCCCCCAACAATTTGAATAGAATCCATCGTGTTTTCCCTCTTTTCCTTTGTGCCTGCCCTTCCAAAGGATTGTCCCCCTTCGGGAAGTTATGCTTTATTAATCGTTTTAGAACGCATTCTAACTATGAGAACAAATTATTGAGAAGTTTGGTTGCAAAAATTTACTAAAAAACATTTTTTTGCATTTTAGAGCTCTGGTTGTGCTCTTTTTCGGCTTTGCTCTTTTCGACGTTTCAGGTTTTGACGCAATTGTTGTGCCAATCTTTCTTGACGTCGTTTTGCTTTTTCATCTTGATGATTAATTTCATTTTGTTTTTGTTTTTGATGCATTTGTGTCATTGCGCAACCTTTTAAACAGTGTTGAGCTTCTATCCAAGCAACTCATAACCTTAGATATTTAAGCATATAAGAAACATATGTCATGACATAAGATACGTTTTCTTGCAAGAATATACAAATGTTCTCTTGCCTATTTTCTGACAATATGGCACAAGACAGCGCAAAGATTGAAAAGGGCTGCGGTAGCTCAGTGGTAGAGCACTCCCTTGGTAAGGGAGAGGTCGAGAGTTCAATCCTCTCTCGCAGCACCATTTTATTCTTCTTTTGCCTCTCTCTTTTTGCCCTTATAAGTCTTCCCTATAAGCCTAAATCTTTTCCCCAACCTTCATCGGCTTCATCAAATCCTCCATCCTTTAAACCATGCGCTTCAATAGCCTCAAAATCAGTAGCTTCAAAATCAAGAGCCTCAATGCCACGCTTAATCTCTAAAATGCCTTACGAACGGCTTTTGAAATTGACCGCCCCCAAAGAATATCCCCCCACCCCTTTCCTTGCCTCCCCTTTCCTTGCCTCCCCTCTCTTTCATTTCTGTAAGATTTGCCCTATCCTTCTCTTTACCAAGCCTCACTGTTGCAACAGCTCTTAGCACTTGAGACGGTATAGGCATTTTTATTTTTTCAATATTTTATTTCTTGAATATTTTTCCCCACAAGCTCACCCTGTTTGTAATATGCAAACAAACGATTTTACTTGATTCAATATAAGAGCGTCTGAATAAGAAGGGTTGAAATAAGAACATCTCACACTATTTCGGGCTCTCATTGAAATTCAAATTAAATCTCAATAATGAATTATTATAAACTCATTGTTTGAACATATCCCATTGATACCTTTATCCGCCCCAAAACGAATAATCTTATCTTTCCAGCCTCTCTACCCACCTCAAGCAACACAAGTATTCCCTGTAAAAATTAGAATAAGCTTCATCGATCCTATTCGTCATTTACAACAAATCTAACAGAGCCATTTCCAGAACCTCCTCTCAACGCCTTTCCCATTCTCCCCACCCCTTACCAAAAGAAAAAAAACAAACAGTGATACCCCTCCACAGTGAAGCTTTCAAGAAGCCACCCCACGCTCCCATATGGCAAAAATCCCATATACCAGACATCCCATATACCAGAAAATTGATAGCCCGCGGTTTCAAAGAAGATCCCTCATTACCAATTTTATACACTATGATTTTCCACGTGTTCTAAGCCATCCCTCTTTCAACACGCATCTTTTTTATACGAATACTTTGATTGATACGGATAGCGTTATTCGTCTTGCATAAGAGCCCCAAGAGCGAAAAGCTCTCTCCCTCTGTTCTATTGAAATTAATCACCCCTCTTCGCTTACACTTCACAAGCAGAAAGATCCGTATGGCGAGAAACTTTCCAAGAAAAGCATATCTCTTCGTAAGAAGCCTCCCAGTAAACGAGATTATGAATCGTCTCAAGAGCTACAGCCCATGCCGCAATTTTGGCAACGGGCCCCAATAATACCAACTTACTTTTTCATAAAGTAAGATAGGGTGCGCAATGTTTATAATCTACAGGGTTTTATAACCTCTGGGGTTTATAATCTACGGGGCTTGACCGTTATACCCCTCACGATATTATTCACAAGCGGCAGTATGAAATTTATGAACGCCGGCATAAAATGGCTGTGAAATGAGCTTAGAGCGAGATATCTTTATTAAAACAAGTGCGTGAATGTACAACAACAAGTATATTTCATTTGGAGTATTTTGGATATTGCCTACTCTCCCCACCCTAGGACAACCATTTTGTCTACAGATCCCCTTATATATTCTGCATATTTTCTGCTGTCATATCTCCTCCAATAAGCTAAAACCCCACATATGCGGGGTTTTAGCCAGTACCACACCTTTATTTAGACACATTATGATCACTATAACCATTTTTATTAAATACGTTTTTACGTATATTTTCAACACAAAAATAACACATATTGATTTATTTAACAGAAATCAATTAAATATTCATGATAATCATTAAAAGTTAAAATGATGAAATTATTATTCAGAACGTACGTCATAATATTTATAACGTTTTTTTCTGTATTCATATTATTGGGTTGTACTCAAGTAAGCGACCTTGCTGAATACGATAGGCTTTACCAAAAATATGTCCATGAAAATTACACTCCTTTAGCATATTCTCAGAAATTAGAAAAAGCAAAAAAAGAGGTAGAATATTTAAAAGCGTATATGGAATGGACTGTAGACATACCCCATGACAAAAGTCAATTTTGGAGGCATTTAATAACATTGCCCAGTAATCCTCCAGAATTCAATATTTTTAAACATTATCACATATTGCTTGTTTTTTGTGGACGTTTTTTTGATTTATGGCAAGGTGATAAAACGATGCCCACACTTACCTTTAACGACTTACCAACAAGACTGAAGGATTTTAAAGCTAACGGGATGAAATACAGGAAAAATTGGGATTATATAGAAAATATTTTCCTCAAAGCAAAGTTTGAAACAAACTTTGATGATCCAATGTTTGCGTACGCAGAAAAATTTTTGGATTCCCCTAATGGCATTAGTCGAAAAGAACAAACTCTCCAGACAGAGCTGCTCATAATAGGCAATGAACTCACTCGTTTTAGAAACACAGCAACAATGTGCGTTATGGCTAGAGAGGTATACCTTGCCATGATGCCCAAAGAAAATGTAAAACCGCCCGTAAGATATAGCACTTTTGAAAAATGGAAGCAGTATTTAAAAAATCTTTAAACGGATCATAAAATGCCTTTCAAAATACTTCTAAAGAACCATTAAGCCCCCCTCACAATGACTATAATCAGGCACAAAGAAGGTATAAAAAACAATGTTAATTAAACAGTCTTTATTGAGAAGCGTCTTAATTATCGCTCTTTTAACAACGCATCTTTTTTATTCTTCAAAGGGATATACTCATTCGAATGAAGTGTTCTCTTCAAAAGAAATTACAGAAAGAGAGAGATTCTTCCGCATTTTCCTTGTTAATGGAAGTCGCTGGTGGGAAGAAAAATTCTACCAAATTCTCTGGATAGAAAAAACATTTTTTTGGAAAACAAGCAGCAGTTATCGCAACCGCTCTATGAAAAACATGTCAATATAATAAAAAAATGGCAGAATATAATCAAAAAACGACATCATGTATTTAATACTCTGTGCACCCTTATAGAATTAGAAATAGATGCAATGCGACATGTGAATGAAGCAAAACACTCTCATAAGCATACACATCTCTCAAACCTTATGAAACACATAGAGACATATCAAGAGCGTATAGTTAAAAACAAGAAAGAACTTGAGAAACTTGATCATGAAATTGAGATCTTATACAAAGTTATCATAGAATATACAAAATTACCATAAACTTTGATCTATTCATTCCATAACTTTATGAAAAGTGCTTCTCAAAGGATATCTTTTATTTTCAAGCACTTTGAACTATCTATCGCCATCTTTAGATACAGAGTGCCAAAGTACAGTAACGTTATCATACAATTTGTTGTATTTTACCAACACAAAATAACACATATTGATTTATTCAACAGAAATGACTTATAAAAGCTCATCAGAAACAAACGACAATAAATACCTTATGTTTAAACACTTTATTTTCTTCGCTATCGTAATAAGCGCTGTTTTATTTACGCATCATACAACGAGTGGATGTACAACAGATGGTCTTTTTGTTGGAAGTACTTCTCCGATCAATTGTATTTCAAAAGAATATATAAGACAGAAAATAAAAAAGAAGCTATTAGAAAAAGAACGCGAAAGAGAATGGTTAGAGCTTGAACAATTTTCTGTTAGCGCTTGTCCAGGTGGAAAATTTCCTGTTTATTATGGCTTTTCTATTATCGATTGTGTTTTGAGAGGAAGAACTAAAACAAAATCGTCTTAATAATGAAATTAATATAATGAACTTATTCCTGCAATGGTTTATCGTAGCATTCGTAATAACAACGATAATGTCTGTTCCCATAAGTTTACTTTGGCGTTTTAGATTTAAGGTTTCTGCCTGTTTATTTACAATAATGACAACCTTGGCTATTATTGCCGTCCCTTTTACATTTGATTTATCGTCTCTCTTTTAATCTATTTTTGTAAAAAATATTTCTAAGATATTAAAAACACCCTGCATTTTTAAGCGTTTTGAACTGTATCTCCTCTCATCTAGATACAGTATAATCACTATAGCCATTTTCATTAAACATGTTTTTGCACATATTTCTAACATAAAAATAACACATGTCGATACATTCAAAAGAGATCAATTAAACGATCTTATAAAATAAGAGCAATACACAAAGTAGCTGTATTTAATGATAGTAAATGAAGACGATTATTATGGAATTCTTGGTGTAAGCTACGCATGCAACGATAAACAGATAAAATCTGCTTTTCGTAAATTAGCTCTGCAATACCACCCTGATCATAATTCTAGTACCGAAGCAGAACAAAAATTCAGAAAAATTTGTGAAGCCTATGAAGTTCTTAAAGATCCTCAAAAGAGAGCTGCTTACAATCAGTTCTATCATGAAACTTTTAAAGATAATGACAAGGCTTCTGAAAGTAATAAAAGCCGAGATAATATAGGTTTAGTGTTAATATCACCTTTAAAAAAAATAGCTGTCTTTGTCATTGCTCTAATACTATTTTTCGTAATATATATTGGCGGTACCATTATTATATTTCGGTATTTTGATTAGAGGAACTTAATGAAACAGAGTGATCTATAAATGTCTCTTCCGATTAACATACTTTGGTGATTTAGGTTAAAGATTCCAGCGTTTTTATTTGCAATAATGACCGCCTTAGCTGTTATTGCCGTTCCCTTCATATTCTATTGATAGTTATTTTTGTAAAATCTGAAGAGCTTTAAGATCAGTCCCACAGTGAATTCACAAGGTGTGGTAATTTTTGATTTTCTATAACAAGGTAGTGTAGAAAAACATAGAGATTATAATGTCTCTATCCGTTCTTTTCTTATTCTCCCGTTTCCTCCACCCCTCTATTTTTTTCCACAACCTGCCCCCAATCTTTTCCCCAACAAGCCCACTTGACTCCACACAGACTTTTTCTCATGCCCCTACATCCTTTTCCCATATCGGCTAAAAAAAATCCCCCAAGCCCCCGCAAAGCTCTCTCCCCCCCAAGAACGAAAGCATAACGTACACCATTGTCACCACAATGAAAAAGCAACTCAGCCCTTTCATTGCGGCTCCCCCCCCAACACTCACCACAAAAGCACCCAAAATCACAGCCTCCATACCTCTGAACACTTAGCCTTACCTCCCCATTCTCGTTTTCCCCTCCAGCATACCGCGCCGCCTTGCATGCGCTCCAAGCACCCTTTCTTTCCCCATTTTCCCACCATGCTTTCACATTCATGACCAAGCTCTTTGTGCTCCCTGCACTCTTTGCGCTCTTTGCTTGCACCCTCCTCCAACACAAAAACCAGCTCTTTTCCTCCTTGAACGTGCCTTTTTATAGGTTGGAACCTGTCTGTACTGCTGCTTCCCTTCCCCCTAAACCTCATTTTTGTTCTCCAGCATGCTTTCGTGTCACTCCAAGTCACAGGATAACGACCTGCCCCCTTCATCCCCACCATTTCCTCCTCATCCCGCTCCAACATTTCTCTTCCCAAAGCCGCGTATCTCCCCCTTTTCCATATCGGCTAAGAAAATCCCCCAAGCCCCCGCAAAGCTCTCTCCCCCCAAGAACGAAAGCATAACGTACACCATTGTCACCACAATGAAAAAGCAACTCAGCCCTTTCATTGCGGCTCCCCCCCCAACACTCACCACAAAAGCACCCAAAATCACAGCCTCCATACCTCTGAACACTTAGCCTTACCTCCCCATTCTCGTTTTCCCCTCCAGCATACCGCGCCGCCTTGCATGCGCTCCAAGCACCCTTTCTTTCCCCATTTTCCCACCATGCTTTCACATTCATGACCAAGCTCTTTGTGCTCCCTGCACTCTTTGCGCCCCCTTATTTAGCACCCTCTTCCAACATATGCTTTGCTCTTTTCCCCCTCTGCTCTTTCCTTTTTATAGAACTTTGCCTCTCCTCAACGCTACACAAGATCCCTTTCTTGCCCGCCTCATTCTTGTTTTGCCCTCCAGCATACGTCTTGCATGCGCTCCAAACTCCCCGCTTTCTCCCTCCTTCAAAGCAATTTCTGTTCTTATATGAAAACCTGTCTCAACCGATTTAATTTGCTGTACCATCTTCTCCAAAGCCTCATTAAAACGGCTAATTTCATTTTCAAGCTTGCAAATATATGCTTCATCACGATAAGCCCGTTTAATCAAAGGAGGCATATCCGGCCAATAGAGCATTAAATCCACCCATTCGCGTTGAGAAATCCATAATCCCCCTTGACATTGTGCTTTATGTTCTGCTGGAAAGCTCTTTTGCATGAAATGAGGGATCAAAATTTCAGGTTTTTTTGTTTTAATTTCTAATAAGCCATTTTTTCCCACAAAAGCATCGGGGGAAAATCCTTGTCTGCGGTCATCTGCCAAAACAAAGCCAATACATTCAGGTTCTGTATGTGTCAGTTTCCCATAAAGCTGTCGTGCGATTGGTTCTAATTCTGTCCCACGTCGCATAGAAAGTGTTGCCCCTTCATCAACAGTTTTTCCTGTAATTCTTTCTCCCGCCAATTTCATCATCACACTCTGATAGCGTGACGTTTTTTGCCCTTGTTTTGTTCGTGCCATAACCATCTCAAACAAAGAAGCCGTAATCAAACCATTACGCGCTTGCTGCCATTCTTCTGTTCCTTGAATACAATCGATAATGATTGGCATAGTATTTCTCCCCTTCTTTAAGGTGCTTTTTTGCAACATATTCTCTTTGAAACATTCATATCTTTTAAGATGCATTCCCCACTAAGAATGACAGCATCCTTAAATATTGTGCTGCTGAAATCACAAAAGCTTTTGGAAACGCCCCCTCAACATCCCCCTCCCCACAAGTTTCTCATCCCCTCCTTTTCCATATCAGCTAAGCCCCTCCCAAGCGGCGCCCTCCCTAGACGAAAGCATAACGCGTGATATTTTCTCCCCGATAAAAAAACCTCTCGCCCATCATTGCCCCCTAAGGCTCAATACAAAAACGGTCAGAACCGCGCTCCCATAGCGCCTTCCTCTTCTTCCCTCTCAAACACCTTCCCTCATTTCCCAACATGCTTTCACATTCATATCCAAGCTCTTTGCACTCCCTGCGCTCCAAGCCCTCTACTTTCCCCCCTCCTCCAACACTCTACTCCTTCCCCCTACACGGAACTTTTTTTAAAGATTGACATCTCCTCAACGCTTGTACGGCTGCCCCTTTTCCACACCTCATATCTCCCCTCCAGCATATGCCTTACATACGCTTCAAGCTCTCCTCTCCCCCCACTCGTTCTCCCTCTTAACCAGCCAACCACCAACATTTTCCCCAACAAGCTTCCCCCCAACATCCCTCCTCCCCACAAGTTTCTCATCCCCTCCTTTTCCATATCAGCTAAGCCCCCCCAAGTCGTCTCCCCCAAGAACGAAAGCATAACGCACACCATTGTCACCGCAATGAAAAAACACTTGGGCCCATCATTGCGGCGCTCTCCCAGCACTCAACACAAAAGCACCCCAAAGCCCCCCACGTGTCCCAATATGTCTAAACAAGCTTTAACGACCTCTCCCGTCAAACACCTCCTTCCATTTTCCAGCATGCTTTACGTATCATTCCAAGCTCCCTACTTGCGTGCCGCAAAAACACAAAAACCGGCTCTTTTCCCCCTTGAACGTGCCTTTTTATAGGTTGGAACCTGTCTGTACTGCTGCTTATCTTCCCCCTAAGCCTTCATTTTTGTTCTCCAGCATGCTTTCCGTGTCACTCCAAGTCACTGGATGACGACCTGCCCCCCCATTGTCTTATCCCCCAATGAACCAGCCGGCAACTTCCCCACACACAAGCGTCCGCAATTCCCCATATATAGGGCTCTTTTCTTCATACCCTCCTTTCCATATCGGCTACCCCCCCCCCCAAAGCTCTCCACCCCCAAGTCGTCCCCCCCCCAAGAACGAAAGCATAATGTGCACCATTGTCACCGCAATGAAAAAACACTTGGGCCCATCATTGCGGCTTCTTTTTTCAACCCTGCTACTGCACGACGGAAAAATCATGGCGGCAATATTCTTCCTCCAATTTTTTTGCCATAGACTGAGCCACCTCTTGCGATATAAAAAGTATAGCGTTGTGTTTTTGTGGTTCGAGTCTGATTAAATTCCGCATATTTCCAGCATAATAAAGTGGAATCCCTTGATACGAAGTCTTGAGATAACTTGGCATGTTTACCACCAATAATCTGTCAAGACATCACATGGGCGTAAACGATGCTGTTTTTCATAAGAGCCATAGAGATTATCTTCATAATCGCAAGCCGCTCTTTCATTTAAACAAGCATGATAAGCTTCACTATTCAAAATGAAGGGCTGCAATTGTGTATTTTCTTCATTTATTTCATGATTTTCGACATAAAAATCAGCGATTTGTTCCGTAATATCTTCAGCATGAGAAGTTGTCAGATCGAGTCGTAAAACTCTATAAACAGTTTCACATTCTTCAATCAGTTCGAGCACTTCTTCGATTTCGTCGATTGGTCCTTCATAAGTACAAGGATTTTCCTCTTCGCATAAAACGACAATGATTTCATCCTCTTTAACGAATGAAATATTTTTCATGATTTCCCCCTTTAGATAGTTGATAAAGCATAGCCTTGTCTTGACAAGACTAAATATAGCGTTAGTCTTATATCCTCTATAGGAGAGATGTCAACCATTTTATCCTTCATAAAAGATATATTTTAAATATCTACGGGGTTCAAATGACATATGTAAAGAAAAATCTATTATTCTTTGTTCCTCTCATGCCCCTTTGTTGTTCTCTATTTGTTCTTACAAAATTGCAATTATAAACACACAGGAGAGATAAAATGAGTGACATAATATTAATAAAACACTGGAGTCGCCTTGACTCAAAAGCACAGAAGGAAGTTATTTTGAAGCTTCGTCAATTGGTCGCCGCAAAAGAGTCAAAATCGCCTGTCTCTCTTGCGGAGAGAGTTTCGAAATAAGCTCTATAAATTCTTTATCTTCAGGGCTAGCCCCTTTCCCGTAAAGAATATAATTCATACTGATATTAATTTCGTGACAAATTCGCGAGAGAGATTCGATTGTTGGTTCTTTTCCTTCAGAAAGAATAGAATGAAGGTACCCCGCGCCTTTACCGGCAGCGAGGGAGATAGATCTTTTTGACCGCCCACTTTTTTCCAAAGCGATTCTTAATCTTTGACGCCAACCATCGATATTCATAATTTCACCATATAGCGCGTCTTTTTAAAAAAACACGTCCTTTTTATAAAACGGGCTTGCATTATCCCCTAAAAAGGATAAAATTAAGGAAACAAATTTTACTTTTTCGGGGGAAATTTTTTTTATTTTTAGATCATAAAAACACTTTAACCACCCTACCGGATATAAAAGACCACCTCCAAAGCTTCTGCCCAAAAGCAAGTACGTTGAGAATGTGTGGTATTCTTTATTTTTTCCATCACCGCAATCTTAAATCGTAAGTTTGCATGCGCTTCAAGCACAGCCAATCATTTATAAGCGTCGTAAAGAAGCCTCTAGTCATCATCGAACAGAGCCAAAAGCAACACAAGTTAAATCCTTATTTGAGCTTTTATCATCAATAAAAATGTATAAAAAAGAAGAAAGTAGATTGCAGTATGAAACACGCTAATCAACAAGAAACTCCTCATTATGAATCGTCTAGGCTTCCATATGTTTGTTGGTATCAAAATGACTTTCTAGGAGGTGTACGTGGGATGCGCGCACACGAAATTGGAATCTATACGATTCTTCTCAATGAAATGTATGCCCGTGGCCGACCTTTAGAAATATCGAAAGAACGTTTAGCGCGTCTTTGTGGTTGTGACAAGCGAACTTTTGTTAATGTTTTAGAGATGCTCATCCAAGAGGGTAAGATTTTAAATTTAGCCAATGGATTATGGAACAAGCGTTGCGAAAATGTTTTTCAAGAGCGTGAAAAATTGCTTGAACAAAAATCCTTTGCGGGTCGTTCTTCGGCAAAAAAACGCAAGAAAATCAATGCAGAGATGCAACAACTGCTTAACGAAAGTCCAAAAGATGTTGCACAAAACTCAAAAGCTCAAAAGGCAGAAGAAAAGGAAACACCTTACGGTGTTTTAGAAAAGAAAATTTTGTTTGATGAGACAGAACCTTGTTTTTCCTGCGAAGAGAACTTTGAACAAAGCGATCATCCATCCCCCTCACCGGCTCTTGATTCACTTCTCCCTTTGCCTGCCCAAGCAGAAGCGGAGCAAAAAAACGCCTCCCCTTTAAAAGCTCCCCAAGACGAGTTCACTCCCGCCCCTATCGCGCAAATTGTCACGGGGGAAAAAACAAAATCCGCCACCACTCTTCCCCCCAGCAATCTTCCTGCCTCCATCCCTCCTTCTTCCAACAAAAAAACCACAACCTCAGTTGCCAAAGGGCATCGTCTTCCTGAGCATTGGCAAGCAGACATCAAGGCGGCAGTTTCAGAAGGCTTGAGTGAAAGCCAAGCCCATTGGCAAGAAAAGAAGTTTCGCGACTATTGGCAAGCCAAAGGCGGCAAAGAAGCTCTCAAAGTAGACTGGCAAGCCACATGGCGCAACTGGTTTCGCCGTGAGATCGAACGGCAAGAACAGCAAAAACAGGGAGGCTCCTCATCTTTTACCTCTGAGAACAACGACACGCTTTACCGCAGTTTGATCAACTATAACGACAATTTTTGACATCACACAAACAACGTATTTTTCAAGCAAGCGCGGGGACAAAAATGCTTCAAAACCACAACAGCATCGGACAAAACAACACAGAACAAAACAAAAGGCGGCAAAACAACATTTGGATAGGCGATTCACACCGTAAAACGAGTCAACATCGACCATTTTTCTCTCATCACAAAAGCGTTTTCCCCACGCAAAAGACCCTCACAGGCACCCCAACATACACACCCCAACATGCACCCCAATACACCAGGACTCCAGCATGCACCACCCCCTCAGGCATATCCACCCCGCCCTTCTTTCACCCCCTTCCTCCTTTCCACCTTCCTCCTTTTCCCAAGGCGCCACTTCCCATGCTCTTGGCAAGCAGACATCAACAGAGCAGCTTCAAAAACCTTCAATGAAAAGCAAACTCTTTGGCACTCCCCCTCCCACACAGGCACCCCAACTCATGCCCCACCCCCCCAACAGGACACTCCAACATGCACCACACCCTCACAGACATATCCACCCCACCTTCTTTCAACCCCTTCCTCCTTTCCACCTTCCTCCTTTTCCCAAGGCGCCACTTCCCATGCTCTTGGCAAACAAACATTAACACAGCCATTTCAGAAAGGTTTGAGTGAGAGCCAAGCCCATTGGCAAGCCAAGAAGTTTCGCGACTATTGGCAAAAAAAGAGCGGCAAAGAAGCTCTCAAGTAAACTGGCAAGCCCCATAGCACCACGAGACTTTACGATCAGATCAAACGGTGAGAACAGCAAAAACAGAGTCCTCACTTCTCACATCTTGAGAAAAACGAAAATAATATCACGAATGACCATGAGCACAATTTTTGAAATCAAACAAAAACTTATCTCACAAGCAGATAGAATAGCAGAAATGCTTCTTCCCCAAGGGCACAAACGAGGCAACAATTGGATTGTAGGCAACACACGTGGTGAAGCTGGTCAAAGTTTATCGATTTGCTTGAGTGGTAGTAAAGCAGGACTTTGGTATGATTTTGCAGAAAGCACTGGAGGAGATCTTTTAGACCTTTGGTGTGAAGTCAAAGGCATTAGTCTTTCTCAAGCCTTAGAAGAAGCACGCGCGACTCTCAATCTGACACGCCCCAAACCCTTTATGGCGCCCCATCGTTCCTATCGCCGTCCACCGGTCCCTACAGGGCAGAGCCCGCAGAATCTTGTAAAAACCTATCTCCACGAAGAACGCCGCATTCCTCTAGAAATTATAAAGCGTTACCGCATAGGAGAAAATGGCAAAAAAATCATTTTCCCCTTTTATAAACCCGACGGCACCCTTGCTTTAGTCAAAGAACGGCTTGCACAAACGGGAGCAAAAACAAAACCAACAGCCTCCCAATGTGAACCGATTTTATTTGGTTGGCAAGCCCTTTACCCCACAAACCACCCCTCCACGCACACATCCCAGCAGGCACCCCAAAACACCGCCACAATCAACCCCGCCTCCACAAAGGCATCCCTGCACACATCCCAACAGGTAACCCAACACGCACCTCAGCAGGTACCCCAAAACACCGCCCAGCAGGTACCCTCAACTAACCACCCCTCCACGCAGGCGCCCACGCACACATCCCAACAGGCAACCCAGCACACACCTCAGCAAGTATTCCAACACACACCTCAGCAGGCATCCCAACACACACCTCAGCAGGTACCCTCAACCAACCACGCCTCCACACAAGCGCCCCAAAACACTGCCTCAACTAACCTCACCTCCACGCAGGCGCCCCAGCAGGCACCCCAACACACACCTCAGCAGGTACCCTCAACCAACCCCACCTCCACACAGGCATTCCAAAACACCGCCTCAACTAACCTCACCTCCACGCAGGCATCCCCGCACACATCCCAGCAGGTAACCCAACACACACCTCAGCAGGTATTCCAACACACACCTCAGCAGGTACCCTCAATCAACCCCACCTCAACCAACCCCGCCTCTACACAGGCATCCCAAAACACCGCCTCAACCAACCCCGCCTCCACGCACACATCCCAGCAGGCGACCCAGCACACACCTCAGCAAGTATTCCAACACACATCCCAACAGGTACCCTCAACCAACCCCGCCTCCACGCAGGCATCCCAAAACACCGCCTCAACCAACCCCACCTCCACGCAGGCGCCCCAAAACACCACCTCAATCAACCCCACCTCCACAAAGGCATCCCAAAACACCGCCTCAACCAACCCCACCTCCACACACACACACCAACAGGCACCCACACACACCCCCCAACAGGCGCCATTTCCCATTCTTTCTTCAACAAACCGTACCATTGTTATCACTGAAGGAGAAATTGATGCGCTATCCTTAGCCGCCTATGGATATCCGGCGGTTTCTGTTCCCTTTGGAGGAGGCAGTGGAGGAAAACACAACTGGATTGAAAATGAATTTGATCATTTAGAATCTTTTGAAACGATTTTTTTAGCCACCGATATGGATCCGCCCGGAGAAGAAGCAGCCCGTGAGATTGCCAGCAGGCTTGGACGCCACCGTTGCTACCGTGTCCGTTTACCCCTTAAAGATGCCAATGACTGTTTAACCGCAGGGATCGATAAAGCCACCATAAAAGCCGCCTTTTCCTCAGCACAAAGCTTTGCACCAGAAGGTTTACGGCGCGCCTCAGACTATAAAGATCAAGTGATTGGGCTTTTTTGGCCAGAGCCTGAAAAACATCTTGGTTATACGGTTCCCTATCCTAAACTGAAGGACAAATTGCATTTCCGCCCAGCAGAATTAACGCTCTGGAGCGGTGCGAGTGGTGCAGGTAAAAGCCAATTATTATCAGATTGTATTCCCCATTGGATTGCACAAAAGAGTCGCCTTTGCTTAGCGTCTCTAGAAATGAAAGGAGAACAATCGCTTCGCCGTTTAACCAAACAAACGGGCGGCTTAGAACAGCCTACAAAAGAGACGATTGAACGGATTCTTCATTTTTTAGACGAAGGGCTTATTCTTTATGAACATGTTGGCAAATCAAGCGTTGACACCTTGCTTGAAGTCTTTGACTATTGTCGTGCGCGCTATGGCTGCGATCAATTTATCATCGACAGTTTGATGCGGCTTGGCATTGCCTCTGATGATTATGCAAGACAAGAACAAGCCGTTTATAAAATGGTTGATTGGGCTGTTTTAAACAGTGTGCACATCCACCTTGTCGCCCATGCCCGCAAAGGCGGTCTGGATAAAGATATCCCCAGCACAGAAGACATTAAAGGCGCCTCAGAAATTGGTGCCAATGCCTTTAACATCATCACCATTTGGCGCAATCGGTCGTTGGAAGATAAAATCTTTGCCGCCTCTCTCGCACAAGAAAAAGCAGATTTAGCCAAACGCCCAGGTGTCATTATGAATATTGCCAAACAACGTTCTGGTGATTTTGAAGGCAAAATAGGGCTTTGGTTTGATCCCCAAACTTATCGCTATCGCTGTTCTTTTGAACAATCATTCCCTCGACGTTATCTGTAATGCCCCATAAACCCCACTCTCTTTAAAAACGCCTCCGCTTTCAAACGCGCACGCCTTGCTCCCACAGAAACAACAGGAAGGATCAATCCACAAATGATGAAAAACACCCAATCCTTCGCGAACCAAAGCCTGCTCAACCCTAGATTCTCTGCTCCCAGACGGAAACAAAAAAAGATCGCTCCAACAACGGCGCAAAACACCACCCCCTTCAATAACCACAAACAACGCGTCACCACCCCATCTCGCCGCCCCCTCATATGCAAAATCAAGAACCACTCCAACAGTGCAGCAAACACGATCCCCATCAAGGACAGGAGTCCCCATGGTATGTCCATATTCTCCATCCCCAAAAGAGCTAAAAAAAGGACGACTCCTAAAATGCCTTAAAACAGCACTTCCTTCAAAAAGAGGGAAACACCAAAAATACAATAAAACGCCGCCCGCCACCACGAAATATCGAAGCGCTTGGAAACCTTATAAGTACTAATAACGACAACAATAAAAAGGTAGGAAAATACCAACAACAGCAAAAAAAACAAATCGTTCGACATCACATACCCCTCACAGCAAGCCCATTAAAGATCACACCCATAAGACAAAAAAACACACCCTACTTTAAGAACCAAGCCCATAGAACACGCGCACGCCTTGCTCCCTCACAAACAAAAGGAAGGGTAAATCCAAAAATGAATAAAAACACCCTCTCATTCGAGAACCAAAGCCAGCTCAACCCTAGATTCTCTGCTCCCAGACGAGTAAAAAAAAGGAGAGTACCAAAAATGCAGGAAAACAGCACAAAATTCAAAGCACGCAACGACCTCTGTAGCACCGTATCACTTTGCTCGCGTATAAAGAACCCCAAGAGCACTTTTAACAATAAAGACAAGAGCAAAACCTTTAAGAATACCGCCCTTATGCTATCCATATCCCTGACGCCCACAGCAGCAAACCACAGGATAAAGCCCATCATGCAACAAAACATAACTGCCTTTAAGAACACTTGCCAAGCAACAGGCATACTCTTGACGCCCAGATGCACCAAACCAAGGACAGTTGCAAAAATGCAAGAAAACACCGCCCCCTTTAAGAGCAGCTCCCCATCAACAGCGCGCCTGCCCACGCCCACATAAACAAAACCAAGGTAGGTGGCAACAACGCCATAAAGCACCACCCATCTCCAAAACATCCACCCTGTAACAGAGCGACGCTTTGCTCCCTTATAAATAAAAATCAAGGCAACAGCAAAAAAGCAGAAAAACCAAGGCAACAGCAAAAACATCACATTGTTCGACATCAAATACCCCTCACAGAAAGAACATCAAAGATCACGCCCGTGGGAAAGAAAAATGCTCATTTTTTTAAGCACCATCCCAACAGTACACGCACTCACCGTACCCCCTCCAAAACAAAAAAGGAACAAGTCCAATAGTGCTCACAAACACCCCATTGTTCGAGATCACA
Organism: Bartonella sp. AA9NXGY; assembly: GCF_042196845.1. Taxonomy (NCBI): domain Bacteria; kingdom Pseudomonadati; phylum Pseudomonadota; class Alphaproteobacteria; order Hyphomicrobiales; family Bartonellaceae; genus Bartonella; species Bartonella sp. AA9NXGY. The sequence continues at coordinate 52,718 of NZ_JBHIRB010000004.1, read as the reverse complement.
AACCAGTGCCCCCATATGCTTGGCTCCGTTATACGCCAATCCAACAACAGCTCCAACAACGCCACTAAACGCCAGCCCCTTCAAAAACATGTCCCATGCAACCACCATACACCCCGCACCCTCATAAGCAAAACCAAGGACAGCGCCAGCAATGCAACAAACACCACTCCTATCACTAAAAATTCCCACGATATATCAAAATGCTTCGCTCCCTTATAAGCAAAACCAAGAACCACTACAGCAATGGTGCAAAACACCACAGCCTTGAAAAACACGCCCCACGATACAGTTCTACTGTTTGCTCCCACAACAATAAAACAAAAGGTCGCTCCAGCAATGCAAGAAAGCTCCACCCCCTGCCAAAACACCTCCCACGTAATAGCCGGTCGCCCCGCATCTTCATAAGCAAAACCAAGGACCATGCCAACAACGCAGAAAAACGCCAGCCCCTTCAAAAACATGTCCCGCGCAACCACCATACGCCCCGCTCCTTCATAAGCAAAAATCAGAGACCATGCCAAAAATGCAGCAAAAGATCAATCCTTTTCAAAGAATGAAATCCTAAACCCAAGACGCCTTACCCCTCTATAAATAAGAGCAAGGACAAAGCCCAAAAGGACATAAAACACCCACTTGTTTGAGAACCACACCTGAGCCAAACCAAAATGCTCGGCTTGCACATAAACAAAATCAGAGACAGCAGCCAAAATGAAGCTCAACAATACCATCTTGAGGAACAAACCCTTCGTTACACCACGCCGCTGCATTACTTCATAACCCAACATAAGGAAAATACCGGGAATGCCATAAAACGCCACAGCTCGTAAAAATACGCCCCACGTCATCCCAAGAGCCTTCATTTCCACATAAACAGCCACAGAGACATAGGCTACAATACAGCTAAACACCAATCCCTTCAGAGACAAAAGCCCGCGCAACATCATGCCACTCCCCCATCAAGTCATTCAAGGAAAATCCACCATGCGACAAAACCCCTCTCTTTTCAAGGTTCTAAAGCCAAATCATAACAAGATGCTTTACACCTCTATAAATCAGCCCAATGACAAAACCCAAAAGGATACCCCCACGGAATTAAGAACCAAAGCCAGCGCCACCCCATGCGTTCAGCAACCGTATAAACAACATGAGATCCCCGCCAATAACGCCCCCCAAACCCCATCCTCTTAAAAAAATTTCTGCCTTTCATGATCCCTCAAATACCTCCCCACATAAATAGAAATAAAGCCCCCAAGAGGCAGAAAAACATCAACCATGGCAAAAAACCAAATCCTGCGACATCAATCCTCCCCCCCACAGCAATAAAATCAGAAAGAATGCCCATCATGCAACAAAACCCCCATCCTTTAAAGAAGCAGAACCACAAAGAGAACGACACACACCACTCCCACAAAATCCCTCGCACAGCCCCCGCAAAATCCCCGCCCCCGTATAAATCTCTCGTACAAACAAATGACAGCAGCAAAAGAAAACCACCACCCCACACCCTTTTGAAAAACGTCCCCTCACGCAACAAGCAGATATAAAAACCTATTCCTCAACAAGCATACAACAGCACAATCCCGTTTCTTTGCATAAACATGAAAGAATCAAAATTAAAATTTTTAAGGAGATGCTATGAGCCATCAAGAGAAAAAAAACATGCAAACCTGCCCGCTTGATCATCAAAATCAAGGAAAGCACATTGGTCATTTAAAGACGCAAGAAATCCCTGTAGAAACGCGTAATCCTTATTTTAAACCCAATCATCGAGAAAGTTCCAGCAACCCGCGCACTATCAATGCCATTGCCAATGCACAAAGCCATCCCATTGCCCTTTTATATGCGAAAGGACATCTCAGCAAAGCCCAATATAAAGCGGCAGAACGTTTTTATTTTTACTGGCGTCAAAGCCAAGCCGATCTTCACATGAGCCTTGACTACACCCGTGAAAAGGTTTCCTGTAGCCAAGGGTACACACAGCCCATTGAACGTCAAATAGCAGCCTCCAATCAATTAAAAACCATTAAAGTTCAACTGGGTATTCTTGGCTATTCTCTTCTTGAGCGGGTTATAGGCCACGGACAAGCGATCAAAGAATTAAGTTCTTCAAAACGCAAACAAAACTCCCTTGCCGATCATTTACGAGATTGTTTAGACTTGCTCGCATTTCATTGGGGATATGCAAACCATAAACATTTTGAATAATCTCCCTCGCCATTTTAAGCGGCCTCCCATGTTGCCCCGCCCCCTCTAAAGAAACCTCCCCCACACGGGCTCAAGCATTGAGCAGCTCTCGCCCCTATTTCCATTACCTTGCCCCCCACACCCAAAAGGACAATACTTCACCCCCACACATACTTAAGATACACCCCACACTCTTAAAAACAAAAAGCCTTCCCCCATATCAGTCCTATAATCATGAGGGGCTCTTAATTCGTTTTTGATTGAAGAATATTATCAAGATGCTTGCATGTATCATAATATTTTTAAATATAGTTTAATTAATATCGAGTCTTAAAACAAATATTCAATTGAAAAAAGTATTACGTTTTAATGCAAAATGACAAAATTTTTTGTAAAAAGTATTTTTTATATTGCTATTTTTTCAATTCTCTGCTAACCATAATATGGTAGGTTCTTTAAGTATGATTTTTTTGTATTTAGTACGGCCTTTTAAATTTATTCTTTTTTGACACGTCCTGCGAGTCAATGTTAAAATTCTCCTGCTTTTTGGTCCTCTGATTGCGACGGAGGACTTTTTTTTATAACTGTACTTTTTTATGACTGTATTGTCTTAAATCACTTCCTTATGAGCTTTGTGATAATTCCTCCATAAGGTTTACCCGCAAAATAGATCATTCTTTTGTCAAATTGACTTGCGTTCCATTCTTAAAGAACACAGATTCTTAACTCAATCTGATTTACAAACAGCTTGGATACACTTCCCTCTTGGTTTGCCATTCCCTCTTGGCTTCTATTCAGGTTTTTCCGCTAAACTCAAGGCGCAACAGAATCTTGCTCTGTCTTAAAGATTCACCACGCCCTTAAAAAAACACTTAAAACATATCCAAGGAAGCTTGCTTCATATCACCAAACCTCAAATGACCGTGTTTTACGGCATAACAGAATGACTTAACTATTGGATAACTTTCTTTATCGCCCCCCAACAGGTTGATGTATCACGACAACATATTGATTTATAATCATCATATCCCGTTATCCATATTAAAACCCGTTATCCATATAAAATTAAGAGACGCAGATATCATAGGGATTCTCTCATTTTAAATTTATTTCATGTTGCATCAATCAACACCTTGTCTTTTCCACATTACAAACATGAAAGACATATGAAATAACGCACTTCAAAGATTTCAAAGATAAAGAATCAAAATGCCTCTTATGAACACGCTCAAGAGCCAAAGGCTGTCATCATATGAGGCGCGAATAGTATGATAATGTGCTGGCTTTTCCTTATGAGAATTTAAAGAAAGGCTTATCCACTTCACAAGAGATTTCTCCATTATCAGATTTACCAATATCCCCAATCACCAATATAATTGTGATAATAAGATCACATAATGTTTTTAAACAAGTAGGTAAATGTGCAACACAAATATATTCTATTTAGAACATTCTGTTTTATGTGAGTCGCGTAAACTCCCATTAAAAAACAAAATCCCCCATTAAAAACAAAATCCCTATGAGAAAAAATCTAAAGCGTGAGAATAAAAACATGAGACAAGTGTGATTCCATTCAGATATTGCTCTTTAACCGTTAAACCGAATAAAAAATAGATTCGGAAAGTATGTTAATCTTCCTAACTTAAGAGATAAACTAAGAATATAGACAACATCTCTCCTAACATTCCCCTTTTTCTAGCATCGCGTAAGAATCAAAAGTTATACAACTTATTTTGTCATATTATAAAGCACTGTTTTTTAAGGCGGTATTGAAGCAGTTAAAACAATTGAAGTGTTTAGCCAACGCCATCGCCCTTAGCAAAGCTAAAAAAACAAACTGTTGAAAAGCCGTGCATATCTTGTGTAAACACAAAAAAAACAAGAAAAAGGCACAAAAATATCTCAATTTTTATAAAAATACATCAGCGTCTTTTACGATTGTATTGACGAACAACCCTTATCACATAATCATCTTAAATATTGAGAATAAAGAATGAATAGCCCTCGCAAATACAGCAACCTATCAATAAAAATATAAAAACAAATCTTTTGGTTATCTCTGTTTCTTATGGAATATGCCTTTCCCTATGAATGTACTTTGGCCTCCAAAGAGTACATTCAATCCATGAAAAGGATGCACTCCAGCCCTTAAAGAGTGCATCCTTCCCCTCAACGGATACCGCCAAACCCTCATAAAGGCAGTATCCAATCTATAAGAGGAGATGCACTCTAGCCCTCAAAAAGAGTGCATCCTTCCCCTCAACGGAAACTGCCAAACCCTCATAAGGCAGTATCCAATCCATAAGAGGATGCACTCTAGCCCTCAAAAAGAGTGCATCCTTCCCCTCAACGGAAACTGCCGAACCCTCATAAAGGCAGTATCCAATCTATGAGAGGATGCACTCTAGCCCTCAAAAAGAGTGCATCCTTCCCCTCAACGGAAACTGCCGAACCCTCATAAAGGCAGTATCCAATCTATAGAGGATGCACTCTAGCCCTCAAAAAGAGTGCATCCTTCCCCTCAACGGAGACCGCCT
>NZ_JBHIRB010000004.1:0-47897 GCF_042196845.1 Bartonella sp. AA9NXGY | reverse complement strand
AGAGGATGCACTCTAGCCCTCAAAAAGAGTGCATCCTTCCCCTCAACGGAGACCGCCTCAACCCTCATAAAGGCAGTATCCAATCTATAAGAGGATGCACTCTAGCCCTCAAAAAGAGTGCATCCTTCCCCTCAACGGAGACCGCCTCAACCCTCATAAGGCAGTATCCAATCCATGGAAAAGATGCACTCCGCCTTCAATAGAGTGAATCCTTCCCTTCAAGGGTTTTACTCAATTTTCATCGCATCTCATTTTTATGAACCCTCATTTTTATGAATCCTTGGTCAAAGGCACAAAAAGAAGTTTGCTAGCAACCATTGTATCACCCACCTTATGGGATTCCACTTGCCTACAGAGCTTTCAAACTTTTTTACGCCTTCATAAAATCGAATCTGAAAGAATTCATTAAGGCAATTAAGAGTAAATTTTGTCAAAATATAGACAAAGTTTATTCTTTTTTGTGATTGTTGTATTTTTACTATAGTTATTTAAATCGAATTTATATATGATACGTATCGATATTTATTTATCGAAATAAATATAGGAGAAAAACTATGAATATCAGATATTTTTTCATAGCTGGGGCTATTACAAGTGGTTTAGCTCTCGCGATTCAAAAATCTGATCGTATAGTCAATAAACAACCCTCTCCTATTGTTGCTCCTTATACTATTGATAAAACAAATTTACATTTTGTTAAACAAGTAAGGGACACATCGGATACATTGAATATACTGAGAGTCAGTAATAGAAGCGCATCAGAACAAGCATCAATCGACGATATATACGATAAAGCAGAAAATTTATTGAATGCACTAGCTGGTTTTTTAGGATCACTTATTATATATTTCGTACAACTTGTTGCTACTAGAATATAAGATACAAAAAGTTCTTAAAGTAAGGTTATATACATTTTGTATATATTGTAAAATTTAAATAAAAAGGCCCTTTATAAAATAGGGCCTTTTTTAGTTTAATTTTTCCTTTGTTTTAGTTTAGTTTTTATTGTGTTTTTATTTTTATTGGCCAAATATCATCGCCTTCAAAAGTGCCATTTTTACTTGTCTCACATCTCAAATGACAAAGGCTCTAACTCCCTAGCTTCGCTCCCATAGCACTTTAGTAAATAAGGGTCCGCAATCTTCTTGTTCTTCCCAAAAATTCTTCTGTTTTCAAGAAAATGACCATGCATCCCCTACGTCATCGAATTGGCTTCCAGATCTCCATGAAACAGACTGAAAAACACAAAAACACCATAACTTTTTATATCAATATCACCATACTGAAACACTGTTGAAGCTTAACAAGCGCTGCTTCATTGGCAAGGACTTCTTAGAAAGACAAAAAACACCTCAAAGGCAAAAGAGCTTAACACTGCTCAAAAATGCCATTTTTTGCCTTCCTCTCACCTCAAATGACAAAGGCTCTACCCTCGGCTCTACCCCCTAGCTTCCCTCCCATAGCACTTTAGTCAATAGAGCTTCCCCATAGCGCCTTTAGTCAATGGACCTTCCCCTCATACCGCTTAAATAAGGCGCTTGAATAAGCAATGATTTATGAGAATTTTCTAACAAAACAACAAAACCATCTTAAAGAAGAGAGTAGAATTTATAATTGATTTTTTCCCCTATTCTTGAGGATCAAGCCATTTCCAGTCTATTTTTTAAAATCTTGGCTATTATTCTTGATTTTTCGAGCCCTTTATTTTGCTCTGGTAAGAAAGGTGTGAAAGCGTCTCAATCATGGCGCTTTCACATCTTTTAAATAAAAGTGCTTTTCTTCAACAGGAGAATAAACTAATCAATTTTTATATCCATAAATGCGATTTTACCATCTTTAATATAAGTAATATCAGGAGAATGTTTTACCCCTTCTGCTGCAAAGACGCATGGTACATCACTCACAATATATCCTTGTTCCCTTAATTCTTGTTTTTTCTCCTCGACTATTTTTTTATGAAAATCTCGTTTTTGATTACACGTATCAGGGGGTCTCACTCTGAAAAACTGATAGTCCATGGCTATAGACCACTTCTCAGCAACCCGTTCCAGTAGATCGTAACTGAACTTTCCTTCCTTTTTCACTTCTTGAGCAATCACCATCGCGCGTTCCAAATGAACTTTTTCAATGGTTTCATCAAAGCCAAGCTTCTCCCCTGCCGTAAAACTTTCGTCATAAGAAGCTAAAGTCTCAACATCGCCCAGCAAAGCAAGAGCAGCAAGATGCAGCAAAGCATAAGGTGCAAACTCTACGTCAGCATCCGGTGCCCAAGATAAAGAGTCTTTTTCCCAAGGGGGAATACCATATTGAGAGCGAAACATTTCAAGCAAAGAATCATCTTCCATTGTCCATTTTAAAGTTGTATCGAGTGCTTTCTTTAAAAGCTGGACGCTCACTTTTTCTTCAAAAATTTCCAATCCATTGGACACAAAATTTATAAATACTGTTGGCAAAATCCCAGAATTATGCGGATTAATCGTCTGACAAGCCGCCGCAAAAATACCGCTCATAATTAAAAGCCCGCGATCAAACGGGGAAAATTCTTCCACGTGTTTTTCGTTATAAAGAAACTGCACTTCACGATCGGGTAAAAAGAGGGTTGCCAAATAATCTCCTTTTCCCTCGATGTCCACAGACCACCCCAAGCTTTTTAAAAGCGCTGTTGCACTTTCTATCGTGAGAATTTCATCATCATCATAACCGACAAAGGGTTCTTTTTCCTTTTCCTTTAGTTGCAAACGCCTCTCCTGCAGCACGGCTTCATCTTTCCAAAACTGCTGCGTTGCAAGATCATTTTCTTGAAGCACTCTTTCCAGCTCGCCTTTCACTTGGAAATTCATTTTCATCCGTTTAAAGACAGAGGTATAAAGAGCTAAAACAAGCATGATAATGATCATGCAAATAACAATAAATACCCAGAACTCGGGATCTAATAGAAATACGGCTATAGGATCAAAGTTCATGTTCCCCCCTCACTATTTACACAACCCGTGCGACAGAGAGCTTATGTGCTCTCGCACCGAGATTGCTTCTTCTAGTTTCTGAATATTTTTTTGCAACTCACCCGTCACTTTGGTGCGAAGCCGTAACATAACCGGAATAAAAATAATGACACAGACCGTTATGGCGACCGTTGTTTTAAAGAGAACGGCATGCACAACATATTGCCACCCTGTCAGCTGCCAATTTAATACACCTGGTATTTCTAGAACCATTCTCCACATGACAATGAGAACCGCAATAGCAAAGATAATTTTATAATCCTTTGCTGAGAGCAACACGTGCTGGAGCGAAAAAGAATGCGCTCCTTTATGCGTTTCTTGCTCTGATGCCCAATTTTGCTCCTTCATGTATTCCCCTCTCACTCTTTGAAAAGACCCCGTGTGACAGAGAGCTTATTTGCTATCACACAGAGATTGCCTCTTCTCGTTTCTGGATCTTTTTTTCCAATTTACGCATTATGATGATGCAAAACCCAAATATCACCGAAATCAAGAAAAGTACACAGGTCGTTATGGCTTACGTCATAATAAAAACTATAATATTCCTGCTACCTTGCTACCCTCTTACCTTCCTCACATTGCAAACAATAAAGATTTTCAAACCGTACCAATCTATAAACAATAGTCACAATTCAGCTTTTTCTTCCTAAAAATTCTCCTATTTTCAAGAAAATGACCCTGCATCCCCACTTCAATAGGATTCATTTCAAAGCTTGAATGAACAAGGCTCATAAAAATACGAAAACAACCCATATACCGCGCGCCCCTACGAGCAAAACCGTTCCTTCCTCACGCCTCAAACGATAAAGTAAGTCCCAAGCGCTCACTCTAGGCTCTAAACCCCATGGGCTCTTATTCCCTTTAATCAACACTGATCCATAATCGGCTTTTCTTCCACTCAATGCCACCCAACACTGCTCCTTTAAAGCAATGTTTACGGACACCCCATAAAAAACACCAAAACATATCAAAGGCAAAATGGTATAGAGAGCAATCCCTATAAAGGCTGAATCTCTCATAATTTCTTCATTATTTTTCCCTCTCATGACTTCTCAAGCGCTGTATCCTGTTCTTGCAAGACGTTTTTCAGTTCTTTTCTTAAACAGCGATACGTTCTCACCTGCTTAAAGACACCATAATAAAGTTGTAAAATCATCATAGGAATACAAGCAACCACCAATGTCACGCACATAAGCACGAGACCGAATATTGTAACAAGAATATCACTCCATTTTTCTCTATCGCCTTTTTTATACCAATCCTTTTGATCGGTTATTTTACCCCGTTGCTGGTTTATTTCTTTCAATTTTTGAGTATTTTTTCTCAACAAAAGCCACAATGTTATGAAGAGTATGTACAGAACTGGAAACAAGACCCAAACACACACTGTAATAACTTTCCAAAACGCATACAGAGAGAGAAAAAGAGGTGTATCCCACCACCCTGTCAAGTTCTCTTGGCTACCCAAAGATGAGAGAAAGAAAATCCTGTTGCACAACTCAATAATGAGCGAGAGGAACCAAATGACAACATGCTCTCGCACAGAAAAATAATCTTTCCCAAAAAAATAGCGTAGTTCATTATAAAATGCTGAATAAAATTCTGACTTTTTCCCCTTCATTGCTCTTCCTTTTTTTATGAAAAACGCATTTCTTTATCTCATGCCCGCTCTTTTAAGAACCACGAAAAGTGCGATGCATGGCGCTTCCCTTGTTTTCAACAAAAAACCCCAATTTTCTAAAAGCGTGGTTGCTCTTCCCAATGATTAAGAGCATCCTCCTCATTACAAACGAAAATAGACTCTCTTCTTTGCCTGATGATTTTCCAACCATCCCCTCTTCTTGTGTCACGAGAGCTTCTAAACATTGCCTCTTACCCCTCACGATAGCTACAAAAGCGCCTTGTCACTCTCTTTATCTTACGCGTTTTAATGCCCGTCTCACTTTACGATACGTTCTCACGCGCTTGAAAACAAAATAATAAAATTCTAAAATGAGCATGACAACACCCGCAGGAAAAAAGACGTTTAGCAGAAATATCAACCAAAAGTATACGATAAAAAAACAGATTATTTTTTCTCTATTGTTTTTTACTGGATTATTTTGTTGATCGATTGTGTGACCCCGTTGCTGGATAGCCTCTTCTAACTGCTGAATCTTTTTTTTCAACAAATACATTAAGATGAGATAAAGCACCAATAAAACAGGCATCAAGGCAACAACAACAACCATGATGACTTCACGCAGCACAAAGAGCGCCAAAAGAGTGCTATCCTGTGATACACTCAACGGCCACTTGGCTTCTAATGGAATCAAAAGAGCTTTATAACCTATCCCAACAAGGATAGAAATAAGACAAATAATCATATGATCTTTATAAGAACGAAATGATTTTCCAAAAAAAAGAGAGCACCGTTTGTTATAAAATGTGGAATTTTCCCCCTTCATTTGCTCTTCCCTTTTATGCAACTGTTTGTCCCTAACTTTTATAAGGACACGCATAATCTCTCAAGCACAATTGCATCCATTATGGTCAAACAGAATACCTCAGAGAATACTCGTATTGCATATTCATGTTGCCAATATTTTTGCCAATTCACGTGCTTGTTTTAAAGAAATCTCTCAACACTTGCAAACCAACGCGCATCACCCCCATTTCATGAACATCCCCCATGAAAGGGATAACAATAGCGCTCTCATGAATATATCCCCTTACTATAAACTCTATCACCCCTATTATTTCAATAAAAAATGTAATCCAGCACCATTCATATACGCCCCCTGCAGCCTCTACAATAGCCTTATCCTCCCCTTGCAACAAGCCATGCCATAACTCGTTCCTCAACACGGCCCCCCCCATTACCCTAAGGCTCCCGACAACAGCCATACCGCTCTGCCCCCTACAAACAGCCATACCGCTCTGCCCCTACAAACAGCCATACCCACTTGCCCCCTACAAACAGCCATACCGCTCTGCCCCTACAAACAGCCATACCACTGCCCCTACAACAGCCATACCGCTGCCTCTACAACAGCCTTTACCCGCACCCCCCCTACAAACAGCCATACCGCTCTGCCCCTACAACAGCCATACCGCTGCCCCCTACAAACAGCCCTATCTAGCTTCTACGATAGCCTTTATCCCTTGAAAAGACAGAAGCATTTTTATTCTTTTCTCTATTGTTTTCCGCCCACTTAAGACATGAAAAAAGCAACTTCCATTGATGCGCAAATTGATCGCGCAATAAGAGCATTTGAAATGAGAAAATCTTACAACTTTCTTATTCCAATTAAAAAGGATCAATGAACATTCAAAATATGACGATACATTCCATTTTTCATTAGAGTTCTTGCAAGCCAATAGCTTAGAATATATTCATAAAAGCGCTTCTAAGACAGAGAGACAGCCGCAATTCTTGAGATCAAGCATTTTAATATTAATGAAAGCACTAACATTCCCTTGCAAATTTGAGGTATTGTTTTGTCAACAATCTTGTTAGCATGGATTGATTCTATGATCATGCGATATCATCACAATTGCTCTTTATAAACAGCATAATGATACGCGCCATTTTACTCACACTTCTTTATAAGCCTTGCGTTATAGGCTTGTGGGGAAAAGATAAAGGAGAATCCTGTTGAATATAGCAATTATTTTGGGGTCTGTGCGTCAACCTTCCTTAACAAGAACTTTAGCCAGTTATTTAGCGGATTGCCTCATAAAGCGGGGTGCATCACTTCATTGGGTTGATTTGCGTGAACAGCCCTTGCCGATGACAGATCCCGATTATCATCAGCAGGTAGAGGCTAATCCAAGTGCTGCGGTCCGTGAGTTTGTCAAAACCATTGCCGCGGCTGATGGCGTTATTCTAGCAAGCCCTGTTTATCAAGGATCTTATTCGGGTGTTTTAAAAAATGCTCTTGATAATTTGAGCTATAATGCCTTTTTAAATAAACCTGTTGGACTTATCTCTCATGGGAGTACGGCCAAAAAATGCGCACAACCGTGTGAACATTTAGTGCCGGTGGTGCACACGCTTTATGGTTATACACTCCAATGTCAAATCGCCTCTTCCAACGAAGATTTTTCCTCAGATGATGAAGGTCGTACTTGGAAAGTTATAAGTGAAGAGGTACAAACCCGTTGTGAAAGACTTGCTGATGAAATGTACACATTTTTAAAGCAAAGAGGTGGGATTTAAAGTAATAAGGGAGGGGGCATGAAAAAAAAGGATGCGCACTATCGTTATTTAGTGGTAGGGGGCACAGGGATGCTAGCCCCTTTGTATCAATTACTAGAGCCGCAAGAAGTGATTATTGCTGCACGCTTTCTTTCCCATAAAGTCCAGCTTGAGGCATTGCACAACAAACAGTTGTGCGTGTCGTTGGATTATGATTGTGCGGCATCAAAGGCGCAATTTTTAGAAGCTGTGAAGCAATGGCATGATCTAAAATATTGCATATTATGGATTCATTCGCCCGCCTATGCATTTTCTTGCGCATTAATTGAGCAGTTGGCTCTTTTGCCTAAACCGCCATGTATTCTTCATATTTTTGGTTCCAACATGCATGATCAAATGATCCTCGAGTGCGCGCGCAAAAACAAGGTTGATTTTATCCCCATTCAATTAGGACAAAAAACAACGCCCAAAGGTTTACGATGGCTGACCCATAAGGAGATAAGCCAACAGGTACTGGATGCCATAAAAAACCATATGAATAAACAAAACTTATGATCAATACCTCTGCTTTGCAAAGAAGCAGTGCCCCTTCAATCTCTATCCATACCCGAACACCCTCTTGAATAGCCCATACTCTCCTTACATCATAGGCTTTGAGAACGAACAATCCCCCTCCCTTACGCCTCTAAACAGCATGCCTATATCAACAGCTCCAAAACCAAACGTTTTTCTAACCCTTCTCACACGGGCTTATCCCCCTCTCACAACCATCACGGCTCTTGAGCAACCACACACCTTTTTACAGTTCCACGTTTTTACAATTTTGCAAATTTACAGAAAACAACAAAACTTCCGATAAACCGCCCCATTAAAGCCTATACAAGCTTGTCACCAGCCTATTCATTGCCATCAACCCTTTTCCCCCAACGCCCTCCATTACCCCAATTCCCCATTACCCCATTCCAATTTTGACGCATTGCACAATCCAACCATTACGCCTCCATTGGCACCTTTTCTCCCCATATCCTCCCCACAACCATCACGGCTCTTGAGCAACCACACGCCTTTTTGCAGTTTCACGTTTTTACGATTTTGCAAATTCACAGAAAACAACAAAACTTCCGATAAACCGCCCCATTAAAGCCTATACAAGCCTATTACAAGCTTGTCACCAGCCTATTCATTGCCAACAGCCCTTTTCCCCCAGAGATCAGCGTAAAATGAGAAAAACAATCGATGCCCTCCTCCCAAGTCATGAAGCAATGGCATGATCTAAAACTTATGCCCCCCATGACACGAGCACTACATGCGCTTTTTCAGCGCTGCATTTAATTGTTTGGTAACCTTGTAATACGAGATCAAACGCTTGATAAAAGAAATATACAGTGCCACAATGGGTATTGTTAAGAAAAAATCAAAAACACCCCCCAGCAGAATGATCAAAATCACCGTCCAAAATGCCGCTATTTCGTAATGCATTTTATCCCCTTCCCTTTATAAATTGATTGATTGGGTTGCTTCAGTCACTTCTTCCAACTGCTGAATCTTCTTTTTCAATCGATGAGTTAAAATTTCACGAAGGATCACAACAACAGGGATCGTTGCAAAAATACATACCGATAAAAAAAACCAGAAAAACAAGAGAATGATAATATATTCAAATCTGCTCTCATCTACCTTAGCAGCTATCCCTTTAGAGAAAATCACATAGACATAAGCTTTGAAAAACATAATGATGAAAGAGAGGCATGCGTGGAGGATATAATCTTTGCGTGAAAAAGCGAGCCATTTTTTTAACGAATAGGAACTTATCTTTGTTTCTAGTGCTAAGTTTTGCGGCACTCTCTCTTTCCCTTTTCCGCTTTTTTCAAAGAAACAAAAACGCTGTGGATGTTCTTTCATCAAACCTCTTTGTTTTTTCACTCTGTAATAGAGCCTCAAACGCTTGATTAAAGAATAATAAGGCGCCACAATAATCATATTCACAAAAATGGCAAAAACTGTAACTGCATTTAGAAGAAAATATTCAACTGGCAGAAACAAAATAAAAAACGCGATCTCACCCCTCATGCGTATAACCTCATTGATTAATCTCTTGCTGCTTTATTTTTTCTTTTAGTTTTTTCTTTATTTTTTCCAATTTACGTTCTTTAAAACGACAAATCCCCCACAAAATAGGAAGGGGTGTGAGAAGACAAAACCATATCAACACTGGTAAGAGAAAAATAAGAGAACCAATTCCTTCCCATCTTGTCCATTGCAACGGCTGTACCAGAGACTTTGCACCCGCAGGAACTTCTAAAGCCATCATGATAAGACATGTACAAAACATGATAAAAAAGCGGTGCCCTATTATTTTACACCGTCCCACCCCTTTACGCATTTCCACTGAAGACACCATAAATTTTCTAAATGAAAAGAAAGACTCTTCAAATGTTGCTTTTTTCTCCTGCATTGTTCCCCTCTGCTTTTACGCTTCGCGCTTTTTACGCATTATTTTTAGGTTTAAGCTCTTTTTAAATTATCTAAACTCTTTATTTTTCTCAATAAATTTTTTCATCAATCCTAATTTCTACATCCATATATTCTAACTCCCCATCCTTTATGTAAAGAATATGAGGACGATAGTTTTTTCCATCAACTTCACAAATCGCGTCCTTTTCGTAAACAAAATATCCCTGTTGCCTTAATTCTTCTCTTTTTTCCTCGATCAAATTTTCATAAGAATCTCTTCTTCTATTGCACAAATTGGGATCTGTAGCTCTAAAACATTCATAGCTCTCTACCTCCATGGAAAAATCCTTTGCCGCCTGTTGAAGCAAATCGTAACTGGGTTGCTTTGTCTTTTCTACCGCCTGAGCAATCACCATTGCGCGTTCCAGATGCTCCTCTTCGATGCTTGTTTCAAAGCCCAGCTTCTCACCTTCCATAAAGCTTTTCTGATAAGAGTGTAAAGTTTCAACATCGCCCATCAAAGCCAGAGCCGCAAGATAACGCAGGGAATAAGAAGCCAACCGAGGGACCACAGTTTTGTTTTCCCAAGGCAGGATTCTATATTGAGAGTGAAGCATCTTGCCAAGATCAACCTCAGTCATTGCCTCATCTAAAGCTTTCTCGAGTGCACGACGTAAACATCCAACGCTTACCTTTTCTTCAAAAATTTCCAACCCCTTCACATCAAAACTCAATTCAAGAGCAACCAAGCCTCCAGAATTATAAGGGTCTATCGTTTGGCAAGCCGCCGCATGGATACCAGAAACCACTGCAATTGCACAATCAAATCGCGGATACCCCTTCTCAGCATTATAAAGAAACTGCACTTCACGATCTGGTAAATAATAGGTGGCCAAATGATCTCCTTTTCCTTCAATTTCCACCTTCCACCCCAAACTCTTTAAAAGCGCCGTTGCACTTTCCATCGTTAAGATTTCTTCATCAGAAAGAGAAAACTCTTTTTCCTCAGATAACGGCTTAATCATCGGCATTTCCCCACTAGACGGCTCAAAAACGACAGGTTGTTCAAGCACGCGGCTTAATTCTTTTGTCACTTGGCAATACAGCCTCACCCGCTTGAAAGTAGAGTAATACAATGCCCAAATAAACATCATGACCACGGCAGAAAGCAGCGTGAAAAGCGTCAAGCCCACACCCCACGAGAGTACAACAACAATATCCATTATTTTAATATCTATCATTTTCCCCGCCCCTTCATGCGCTGTTTTGTTGAGAAGCGGTTTTTCTCCGCTTCCAGATTGCTTGCTCCAACATATCGATCTTTTCTTTCAACAGAACCGTGAAAATGATACGAACCACAAAAGCAACAGGGATGAACAAAAAAATAAACCATGATATAAGCTCCATAATTAACGAGAGAGCTGCCACGACATCCCCTTCCCACTCCGCCAACTTCCACCCAAGCAACATGGGTACGAAGCGAAGAGCCATTCTTAAAGCTGCCACAATGAAAGCAATACAAAAAATGACTTTATAATTTTTGCGTGTCAGAAACGCTTCTTCAAGCGAAAAAGACCGTAATTCCTCATCCAATGGTGAATTTTTTCCATTGCCCCTCATTTTTTATCCCTCATTTGTTTCAATTTTCAAGCCATTTTCATGAACCGAAGCTTTCGTCCTCACAATGAATGAGAGTTCATCAATATCAAGCGCTTGTATCCTTCATCTTTTATAAAGACAATATCAAGGGTGCATTTTTTTTCATCACCTTCAAACATCGCACGAAGAGAAGTGCTCCTACAACGCATAAGAATATATAAAGACCAGTATTCATTTTCTGCCCTCCCTTCACGCGCTGTTTTGTTGAGAAGCGGTTTTTCTTCGCTGCCAGATTTCTTGATCCAACATATCGATCTTTTTTTTCAACAAACGCGTAAAGATGATACGGACCACAAAGGCAACAGGAATGAGTACAAAAATTAAATCTAATATAACCTGCACGATGCAAAAGAGAACTGTTATGACATTCCCTTCCCACCCCGCCAACTTCCACTCAAGCCACACGAGTAAGAAGAGAAGAGCCGTTCTTAAAGCTGCCACAATGAAAGCAATGCAAAAGATGACTTTATAATTTTTGCTTGTCAAAAACGCTTCTTCCAGCGAAAAAGACCGTAACTCTTCATCCAATGATACATTTTTTTCATTGCCCCTCATTTTTTATCCCTCATTTGTTTCAATTTCTAAGCCATTTTCATGAACCGAAGCTTTCGTCCTCACAATGAATGAGGGTTCATCAATATCAAACGCTTGTATCCCTCATCTTTTATAAAGACAATATCAAGGGTGCATTTTTTCATCACCTTCAAACATCGCACGAAGAGAAGGTCTCTCCTACAACGCATGAGAATATATAAAGACCAGTATTCATTTTCTGCCCTCCCTTCACACGCTGTTTTGTTGGTAAGCCGTTTTTCTTCTCTGCCAGATTTCTTGATCCAACTTATCGATCTTTTTTTTCAACAAACGCGTAAAGATGATACCGACCACAAAGGCAACAGGAATGAGTACAAAAAGAAGCGCTGATATAAAAACCAATATTAATGTTAAAATGAACAGGATATAATTCCACCACCCTGTCAAATCCCACTTAAAAAACATAAAGAATGCCATTATAAAAGCTGACACAATGAAAGCAATGCAAAAGATGACTTTATAATTTTTGCGTGTCAGAAACGCTTCTTCCAGCGAAAAAGACCGTAATTCTTCATCCAATGGTGCATTTTTTCCATTGCCCCTCATTTTTTACCCCTCATTTGTCTCAATTTTTAAGCCATTTTCATGAACCGAAGCTTTCGTCCTCACAATGAATGAGGGTTCATCAATATCAAGCGCTTGTATCCCTCATTTTTTATAAAGACAATATCAGGGGTGCTTTTTTTTCATCAACTTCAAACATCATGTTTTCATCACTCACAGTGTACCCCCTATTATCTTAAGGCTTCTCTTTTCTCCTCGATCAAATTTTCATAAAAATATCTTCTTCTATTGCACAAATTTGGGTCTCTGACTCTAAAATTCTAAGTGCTCTTTTTATTTTCAGGAAGATAAGCTGCTTTCCAAAGAAGAAGCAAACGAGTGCAAGAAAATCGTAACGAGGTTGCTTTGTCTTTATGACGATTTAAATCATCAACAAAACCGGCCCAAATTGATTTTTTCGATATTTTTTTCAAAACCCAAACTTTCATCTTCCATAAAGCTTTTATGAGAAAGCTGCCAAATGTTAACATCACCAAGCAATGTCAAAACCACAAGGGTGTGCAAGTAAAGAAGAAGCCACTTGAGAGATAGAACAATTTCCTTTCCCCAAGGTGGTGCCCCCATATTGAAAGCCCAAGCACGCAGACAAGATCAACCTCAGTCCCAGATCAACCTCATTCATTGCCCTCATCAAAAACTTCCTCAAGTACACAGCATAAATGCCTTACGCTTACCTCTTCCTCAAGAAATTTCAATCCCTTTGCCTTAAAATCCACCCCTTTGCCTCAATGCCTCGTTGTCAATCTGGCCCCCCAAAATGATAAAGCCCTAAAATGATAAGGATTAATCATTTGGCAAGCCGCCGCATGAATACCAGCGCCTCTCACAATTCCATAACCAAATTGCACAAAACCTTTTTCATCCAGAGAGAGAAACTGTCCTTCACGGTCTCGTAAATAAATAACGGTCTCGTAAATAAATAGATGTCCCTCTTTTCTTTCAATTTTCCCCCTCCACCCCAAGCTCTTTAAAAGCACTGTTACACTTTCTATGGAGCAAAACGTGTGCTTTTGGCTCACCTTCTCTATGCGTCTTGCCTCTCCACCTGCAAGAAAATGGGCTTTTTTTCCCCAAACACCAGAATATCTTTTGCTTTAAGTATAGATTTTTCGCTCTCAATATCGCTTGGTAAAACACATTTTTATGCTTGATAAAAAGAAAATAAGTTACAAGATTTTCTCTCTTTAAGAGAACAGAAACAGCAAGTAAAGTCCAAGAGCAGCCCCTCTTCACTTTCCCCTCAGCACTCAAGCAAGAATCCTACTCAAGCAAGAGCCTCAATTCTTTTCAAAACACGACACAAATATAAAAAGGCATAAAACGAGAAGTGTCCCCCATGCTCCTTAATGAACAAGTCAAAGGCAAGGCTCAATAAAAGCCCTCTTCACTTTCCTCTCAGCACTCAAGCAAGAGCACCAACTCAAGCAAGAGCCTCAATTCTTTAAAAAAACACGACACAAATATAAAAAGGCATAAAACGAGAAGTGCACCCCATGCTCCTTAATGAACAAGTCAAAAGCAAGGCTCAACAAAAGCCTCTCTTCACTTTTTCCCCTCGCTCATTTTCCCCTCGCTCACTTTCCCCTCGCTCACATCGTATAATATGACGGGTGCTTTTTTCTGCTCAACCTCTTCTTCTAATTGCCGTATCATTTTGTTCAACTGACGGGTCACGATAAAGCGCATAATAAAAACAATCGGTAAGAATAAAAAAGTACAGGCAAGCATCCATGCTAGTGGCTCGAATACGACAAGAGAAACAAAGTCCTGCCCTCTCCATATCTTAACGACAACAGTTATAACTATTGGAGCAGTCGCCATGACCGTAGAAAGATAGAATATTTTTTTATAGTCTTGCCAAACAAGAGAAAGCTGCTTTTTATCAAACATTCTGCTGCTTTTTTATTTTGGGGAGTTCTGTTTTAAGGCGATATCGCGTTCATTCAGCACGCATTTCAGTTCCTTTTTCACGCGACAATAAAGCCTCGCACGCTTGATAAACAGGTAGTAAATGACAACGATTGGCGCCCATATTAAAACATTTAAGAGCGTAAAACACAGGAAAGAAATGGCTATTAATGTTATAAGACTACTCGTCATTTTGTCCCCCTTCCACATTCTGCATACGCATTGCCTGATCGCGTTGTTGGATCGCTTCTTCCAATTGTGGAAGTATTTTGTTCAATTTTCTCGTTAATTTTATACACATGATCCCAATGATCGGAAAAAAGAGAAGAACCCCTAACCATATAAGGCTCAACAGCTGCATGATAAAGGCAACACTATCATTTTTCCACCATACAAAATTTGCGATAGAGAAAGCAGATTGCAAAACAGAAAAGAGAATAAGGATAAAAAGGATTATTTTACATTCTTTTGAATAAAAAGGCAGAGATTCTTTGAAGTTAAGAAAGCGCATTGTCGCATCAAGGGTCTTATGGGCGAGATTGTGTCTCTTCATTTCTCCCAGATCATTGCGCAATTGTTGTATGGCTTGCTTTTGTTGCGTCGTACTCTTTTTCAAGCCTTGAGCGAGTTTAAAAGATAACCTGATATATTTGATCAACAGGTAAGGAAGCCTAACCATAACCATAACCATTAAAATGGCAATGATAATGAACCCTAAAAAAGCCAAATGCTGCATCATAATGCTCCCTTTTTTTCCCTATCGCATTGATGTGAAATCATCATTTTTATTTTCTTCTCAAGCAAATGTTTCTAATTCCTTTACTGTTTCTTGCACGCCATACTGAAGGAGACTATGGAGAATTAAAATGACAGGTAAAGAAACAACAATACATGTCCAGACCCAAAACAGCAGTCGCATGACAAAATCAATAATGTGAAGCACTATCATAGGCACGTAATTGTGCAAAAAAACCGCAGATTTTGGAAGAAAAGCTGAAAAAACGACAACACCTGTGCTAAGTGCAACCATAACGAAGGCGATAGAAAAGATCATAAAATAATCTTTTTTTGAGAGAAGCAAAGATTCTTGAAAAGAAAAGGCACGCAACTGTGTTGCAAGAACTGTATTCTGTCCCCTACCCTCTGCCTGATTATGCCTCAAATTCTGCGCTGCACCCTTTTTTAATTTTCGCTGCGTCACCAATAACAAGATTGTCCGTTTTATCAAAGAATAATAAAGTGCAACGATTGTCACCACGGTAGAAAGGAATACCATAAAAATTGCAGAACAAATAAAAATTACCGTCCCTACGGCAATCAACATTCCAATGATTAAAGAAGCGCTCACTTTTCCCCCTATTGTCTTCTGTTAAGAGATTGGTTGTCTAGCTGTTTCTGCTCTGGTAAGTTTTCCCATTGTAGCATCATTTCCTTCACATCCCGTTTAAATACGGCGTTAAAGACAAAAAAGAGCGGAAACAACCCAAAAAGAACGCCAAAAATTATTTGCGGCAAGAGACATAAAAAAGCCCAAACACTATTCCACCCCGCATCAAGAACATGCTGAATTATAGGATTTTGGAATGGGTGTTTAAGACTTTCCTGAAAACTTTCTTGTTTCATTTTTCCCAGTGCTTGGAACTGTTCCTTGGATATAACGTGAAAAAATTCCAAAGGGCTCATATAGGCAGACGCGGAAAAAAGCACCAACAAGAGGATAGCCAAACAACAAATGATGATATAATCGCCTGTTGAAAGCATCATCCATTTTTTGAAAGTTGCCGATTGATCCAACACTGGCTGCGATACAAAAGCCTTATCTCCCTTATGGGCAGATTGGTGTTGTGATTTATCTTCGATCATACGGATACTCCCCCACTTCTAAAATTCCCACTCTTCAATATTTGATAGCACGCCACCAGCGCGGTAAATTCGCTTAGCACCCTTCTCAGAGTAATGCAAGTACTATAAATCCCCTCTACGTATTTTATTCATTTGCCCTATACGCGCTTATACATGCGCGCTTACAAGCCCCAAAACACCCCTTTTCCCAAGGAAGGGTGTTCTATTGAAAGCCAAGCACGCAGACAAGATCAACCTCAGTCCCAAATCAACCTCATTCATTGCCCTTATCTCAAGCTTCCTCAAGTGCACGACGTAAACGCCTTACGCTTACCTTTTCCTCAAAAATTTTCAATCTCTTTGCCTTAAAATCCACCCCTTTGCCTCAATGCCTCGTTGTCAATCTGGCCCCCCAAAATGATAAAGCCCTAAAATGATAAGGATTAATCATTTGGCAAGCCGCCGCATGGATACCAGCGTCTCTCACAATTCCATAACCAAATTGCACAAAACCTTTTTCATCCAGAGAGAGAGAAACTGTCCTTCACGGTCTCGTAAATAAATAGATGTCCCTCTTTTCTTTCAATTTCCCCCTCTACCCCAGGCTCTTTAAAAGCACTGTTACACTTTCTATGGAGCAAAACGTGTGCTTTTGGCGCGTCTTCTCTATGCGTCTTACCTCTCCACCTGCAAGAAAATGGGCTCTTCTTCCCCAAACACCAGAATATCTTTTGCTTTAAGTATAGATTTTTCGCTCTCAATATCGCTTGGTAAAACACATTTTTATGCTTGATAAAAAGAAAATAAGTTACAAGATTTTCTCTCTTTAAGAGAACAGAAACAGCAAGTGAAACCCAAGAGCAGCCCCTCTTCACTTTCCCCTCAGCACTCAAGCAAGAATCCTACTCAAGCAAAAGCCCCACTCAAACAAAAGCCTCAACTCAAGCAAGAGCCTCAATTTTTCTCAAAACACGACACAAATATAAAAAAAGCATAAAACGAGAAGTGTCCCCCATGCTCCTTAATGAACAAGTCAAAAGCAAGGCTCAACGAAAGCCTCTCTTCACTTTCCTCTCGCACTCAAGCAAGAGCACCAACTCAAGCAAGAGCCTCAATTCTTTAAAAAAACACGACACAAATATAAAAAGGCATAAAACGAGAAGTGCACCCCATGCTCCTTAATGAACAAGTCAAAAGCAAGGCTCAACGAAAGCCTCTCTTCACTTTTTCCCCTCACTCACTTTTCCCCTCACTCACACCGTATAATATGATGGGAGAGCTCCTTTCTGCTCAACCTCTTCTTCTAATTGCCGTATCATTTTGTTCAACTGACGTGTCACGATAAAGCGCATAATAAAAACAATCGGTAAGAATAAAAAAGTACAGGCAAACATCCATGCCAATGGCTCGAATACGACAAAAGAAACAAAGTCCTGCCCTCTCCATATCTTAACGACAACAGTTATAACCGTTGGAGCTGTCACTATGACCGTAGAAAGATAGCATATTTTTTTATAGTCTTGCCAAACAAGAGAAAGCTGTTTTTTATTTTTGAGAGATCTGTTTTAAGGCGATATCGCGTTCATTCAGCACGCATTTCAGTTCCTTTTTCACGCGGCAATACAACCGCGCACGCTTGATAAACAGGTAATAAATGACAACGATTGGCACCCACAATAAAACATTTAAGACCATAAAGAACAGGAAAGAAAAGGCCATTAATGTTATAAGACTACTGGTCATTTTATCCTCCACGCCCATTCTTCATACGAATTGCCTGATCGCGTTGTTGTATTGCTTCTTTCAATTGTTGAAGTTTTTTGTTCAATTTTCTCGTTAATTTTATACACATGATCCCAATGATCGGAAAAAAGAGAAGAAGCCCAAACCATAGAATGCTCAACAGCTGCATGATAACGCCGACCATATCGCTCTTCCACCATACCAAATTTGCGACAAAGAAAGCAGATTGCAAAACAGTAAAGAGGATAAAGATAAAAAAGATTATTTTACATTCTTTTGAAGAAAGAGGCAGAAATTCTTTGAAGTTAAGAAAGCGCATTGTCGCATCAAGGGTCTTATGGGCGAGATTGTGTCTTTTTATTTCTCCCAGATCATTGCACAATTGTTGTATGGCTTGCTTTTTTTGCGTTGTACTCTTTTTCAAGTCTTGAGAGAGTTTAAAAGATAACCTGATATGTTTGATCAACCGGTAAGGAAGCCGGATCATAACCATAAACATTACAATGGCAATGATGGTGAACCCTAAAAAAGCCAAAAATTTTATAACAATAGTCACGTGTTTCCCCTATCGCATTGATGTGAAATCATCATTTTTATTCTCTTCTCAAGCAACCATTTCTAATTTCTTTATTGTTTTTTTCACGCCATAATGAAGGAGACTATGGAAGATTAAAATGACAGGTAAAGCGACAACAATACACGCACAAAACCAAAACAGCAGCTGCATGCCAAAAACGCCAACCTTAAACAATAGAGGCATATAATTGTGTAAAAAAATCACAGATTTTGGAAAAAAAGCAAAAAAAGCGAGCAAAACTGCGAAAACCACAATCACAATGAAAGCTAGAAAAAAGATGATACAATAATCTTTTCTTGAAAGTTCCAAAGATTCTTTAAAAGAAAGGGAGCTGAGCTCTGTTGCAAAAACTGTATTTTGTCCTATGCTGACTTTCTGATTATGCCCCAAATTCTGTAATGCACCCTTTTTTAATTTCCGCCGCATCCCACACAACAATATTGTCCGTTTTATCAAAGAATAATAAAGTACCAAGATTGTCATCAGAGTAGAAAAAAGTATCATGATCTCCCCGAGAAACATGACAGTACTCCACCATACTGTGGTCAAAATTACAAAAGTACTTATAAAAGAAGCAGCCACTTATTTTCCTATTGTGTTCTGTTGAGAAATTGGTTGTCTAGCTGTTGCTGCTCTGGCAATGTATCCCACAGCTTCATCATTTCCTTCACCTCCCGTTTAGAGATAGCGTTAAAGACAAAAAAGAGTGGAAAGAACACCACAAGAACACCAAAAATCATTTGCGGCAAGAGACATAAAAAAGCCCAAACACTATTCCATCCCGCGTCACGCAAAAACACGATTGCAGGATTATTTTCAAAAGGCTGTTTCAAGATCTCCTTAATCATTTTTCGAAGATCTCCTTGTTCCATTTGTCCCAGTGCTTGAAACTGTTCTTTGGATATAACGTGAAAAAACTCCAAAGGATTCATATAGACAGTCGCGGCAAAAAGCACCAACAAGAGGATAGCCAAACACAAAATGATGACGTAATCTTTTCTTGAGAGAGCCGTCCATTTTTTGAAAACCGCACACTGATTTAACACGAGCTGTGACGCAAAAGCCGTATTTCCCTTATGGGCAGATTGGTGTTGTGATTTATCTTCGATCATACGGATATTTTCTCACTTCTAACATGCCCACTCACTCTTTGAGAACATGCAACCAGCAAAACCGGTTTATCTAGCACTCTTTTCACCATGAAACACGCGCTATAAGCCCCTTTAAGTCTATTTTTAAAATTTCTCATACGTGACAACATACAATCCCTAAACCTTACAAGCACAAATGCCATTGTATCCTCTTATCTATTACCCACACTTCAAAAGACAATGTTTCACAAAACTCAACAAGCAAAAATATTCAATCTAAGAAATATCTGATGTGTAAAGTTTACAAACAATACGCTGATTTATAACAATTTATTGTTTTTCATATTAAATGAGAACCCTAAATACCGTAGGATTGTCTTATTCCAAACCTATTCCATATTAAATCAACCCAAACCATGTCTCTTGCGCGTTACAAGCAGAAAGAGCCGTATAGAGTAAAACATTAAGAAAGGATGATAAATGCCTCTAAGGAAGCGCCTCAAATGCCAAGGGCTGTCGCAACAATGAGAACTGGCAAAATGTGTGATGCTATAGACTTTCTTCTTCACAAGCGTAAAAATGGAAGTGTGCAATAGATTTTATATTATTCAAACTTTATATGGATTTCATTGGGGACTTTATCGTTATACCCTTCATGAGCACCCTTGAAAAATGGGCAAAAGAGAGCCCTAAGACATGGCTCTTTAAAAAGCAACACAACACAAAACAAAGTCAAACAAGCAATCGATTATCCAGTATAAAAAACGTGCGACAAACAACCTTAATCCTCATTTGAAAGCTTCTTAATCAAAAAGGCTTCATTTTAAAAATTCTTCATTAAAGATGAAATATCTCACAGCCCCTACATTTGTATAGCCCCTACATTCATCAAGGCATCTCTTATAAAAGCATCTTTTTATAAAGGCATTTTCTTCTTATAAAAACAGCCTCTTTCGATAATGCATTCCGTCCTTTAAACGACATCCCCTCGTCTTATGATGAGATCCATTAAAACGGAAAACTTATACTCTATAAAGGATACTTACAAAGGATACACCAAACAAAATAGCGAGATCATTCACAGTTTATTTTAAGCCGATAAACGATATTTTATTTGAAAATATAGGGCATCTTATGCTATTATAATAGAATGCGGAGGTTTGCTTTTTGCCGCTCTCTGCCACTCAACAGAAGACAATATATCTCCTATAAAGGATAAAAGTATGCTTAACAGCGTGATGTATATCAAATATCTTGGGAAAGCGCCCAACAACAAAAAAATAAGAGAACCCAAATAAAAAGCTTCCAACTTAAGAAAACAATGACCTTTCAAAAGTGGAATTGAAAAATTTCCACAAAGCGCTCGTGAAAAAAGAGACAAATAATCCCATTAGAAAAAACTTCCTATTAGAAAGACGATGACATGCCCTTGAAATCCATTGTTATTTTTTCATTCACATTTGACAAAAATTTTCCTTCAATCTCTCAAGAACAGTTAAGAAATATTTAGAAAGCAAATAATCCGCTAGCAATAAAAAAATAAGCATGACAGGGGCGGAAGATAAGACTGATAGGGATAAGATAAAAAAGGTAAGAAACCACCTTAAAGATGATTTTTTCGCCCCACACCGTTGCTTTTCTTTGCATTTAAAACGCCTTTAGTATCGTTTGTTTTTTGATCTGCAACGGCTGATATTTCCCGGTATTTGCTCACTCCCCCCCCCCAGTATTTTCCCCCTTTTAAGTATTTTCCTCTTTTTAAGTATTTTCCCCCTCTTAAGTATTTGCTCCCCCCAATATTTGCGCCAAGTGCTTTTTACATCACTGTCCCCCATCAACAGACAGTTTCTTTTTCATTCAAATGGTTAAGTTCATGAAAATACGTAAAAAACGCGGTAGATCGAAAATAACAGGAAAGCGAGAGCCCAAAGGCCGTATTTCACGTGCCCAAAATTCCAGCGAATCTGCGCTTCAATCTGCGATTGAAATGCGTGCAAAACACTTTGGTTTAAGCTTCGAAGAAGCGAAAAATCCGCTTGTCGGAACCTATATTGGGCGTCTTTGTTTGCTTGGCTATAAAGAGGCTTCATCAGGCATCAGTAAAGAGCAATATGACACGGCGCAACAATACTTGCAAATTAGAAACGACTATTTATGTGCAAAAGGTTTACCAAACGGTTATTATGATGGTTTTACGCACAGCGCATCAGATGAGAAAGCAAAAAAGCAATGGATCCAAAGAGCAACGGAACACTATGAAGCTATGCAAGAAGCGATTAAAGAAGCACAATATCTACATCGTCAACACAACTTTCATGCGGCATTACACTATCTTGTTATAGAAGATCAACCGCTGCCTAATCTTGTTGGCTCGTTGCGTATTATTCTTGATGCCCTTTATAAACATTTTGACAGTTCTACCCAAAAGAGCCTTGGCTAAAACACCCATCATTTCCTCCCCCTCACAGGATAAAGATTCTCCCCCTTCTTTTATAACATGCCTCTTTATAACCAGCGCCTTTATAAAGTCCCCCTTTGGCAAATGACACTTGAGAACCTCTGAGCTTGCCCTTTCATAAAATTTCATGGGATTGACAAGCTTAAAGCGCACAACAAACAAGCTTAAAAATATCCACCACGCCCTTTAAAAAAATACTTCAACTGTCAAAGAGACTTAACCTTATACCTACCAGTGCCTCACTTAATCCATGCCTCAAAGGACAATATTTCACGGCATGGACAGGATAAATATTGCCCCCTCTTTAAAAAACAGCAACATTCTTCCCTCTACCCCCATTGTAACAAACCACCCTCATCATACAATTCACCCAATATCGCAACATCCTTAGCTCTTCAGACAATTCATTATCGTCATTTTACGTCTTTTCTTGTACAATTCTATATGGCTCTTCTGATCTTATGACGGACAAGAGCTATGGCTTTTATTTCAGCATAATCTGGGTTTCTCATTCAAGATAAATAACGATAAAATATCCACTATAAATCAATAGCTTATCATTAAAACAACCCGTTGATTTTTGACACAATTAAAAGCATCATCCCTTAAACGAAAGAAAAAGCCCCTACCAACAATCTCCTCCCTCATCAACAACTGCACCGATAACCCTCCACACCTATCACACCACCACTAATACGACAGCCAGCACAACCCCAATCACCCCCACAAATCGCCAACACCTAAAGCTTTGTTCCACAAACACCTTCCAACCACCGCCTTCCTAATTCCATCAATAAAATACCACGGATTTCAAAACCACAATTCTCCCTTCATCTTGTCCACGCCTTTCTCAAAGGAGAAAATGTTTTTTGCCACATCAAAAACTTTTCCATTAAAACAAGATATTTTGCTGCATAGCTAATGAATGAGCTTTTTTCTGTAGATTTTTCCCGCGATAAAGGAGGAAAAATAATCGTTTTGCGGTTGACAGAATATGAAAAATCGTATTTAATGGTAGATGCGGTAAGGGGTTTTCTGCGTCCAGATTTCATCATAAAATTTTCGCATTATCATAGACTGTTATAAAACAGTGTGTTTCGCGGCAATGTTTAAAACTTTACGGTTTGAAGGTATCTTTCGTCCTTTTCTGACTGTTTTCTTTTGCATTACACAATTTGCATCACCAACAACTCTATAATTTTGAGATTTTCAAAACAAGTGGTATTCAATAAGGGCTCTCAATAGAACGCCCTAATAATCCCCCCATAAAATACCAATATCATACATCACAGCAATGATGAGCAATACACGCATAAAAATATGAAAACAGCATTATTATGCTCTCATCGCCTCACCTTTCAAGATGCAAAGGCTTGTTTTTCAAAACATTGTTTAGCCAGAATTGAAGAAGATAATATCACTTATCGATCATCAACATAGAGGCTAAGATTATGAAGCCACAAGATTCTCCCCCACCACATTCCTCACAAACCCCAGAAGGTGCAAGTGCACCTGAAGGGGCGCATGCAAATGCATCATTAGACACTCTTACTGCACATTTAGAACGGCTTAACATTGAAAAAATAAAAAACACCCCTTTTAATCGTGCAGAATTAAAAGATATTATTGCCGGTTTAGAAAAGCATAATGCCGATGGCAGTTGGATCAAAAATTATTATGATATTTTAGATCTGTACATGATGCCAGCCTTGGTCGATCAAGCAAATCGTAAATATCCAGAGATGAATCTCAAACTTACAAGCCCCCCTGACGGCTTTGCCCTTGCACTCAAAGAAACGCTCGAAAAGGGCATAAAATCTTCTAGGCTGATCGTTAACGCACAAGATAGGGGAATTCATTTTGCGGTTGTCGATCATCAAACCATTGATAATAAAACATCTTTGATCTTTTTTGAACCGACCTTACTGCGTGACACGCTTCCCGCATTACTTGCATTAAGAACGCGACAATCCATTGAACATCACCAATTTCCGAATATTCATTTTGCCATGGTAGAAATGGATATTCAACGAAGCTCCTCTGAATGTGGGATGTTCAGCTTAAGCCTTGCCAAAAAGCTTTATCTCGAAGCTCAAAAATTAGAAAGACTACACAAAGATAATATTAAGGGTGTGTTATGTGAACCAGACACGCCTTTACCTGCTGAAAAATTAGATCCATATCTTCCAGCTCGTTTATACAAACACGTGCAAGGAAGAAGACGTCTTGGGGAATATCTAAAAGCCAACCCAGAAGCAGCACAGGAGAAAGTAAACAAAAAAGGCGAAACCCTAACCGAAAGATTTGAGAGAAGCTTGGTAGCAACAGAGACAAAAACTGTTTCTGTTTCACAACACAGAAAAAGAGCCACAGAATACAAATCTCTAATGATGTAATAAGCGTTTTGGCCATAGCCATATTCCACCTTCACAAAGTAATGAAGCTCTGCGGCTTTACGGTAAGGCATAAATTGCTGTTAGCAAATCTTCTTTTGAGGTAAAGATGCAAACAGTAAGCGACGTGATCTCTTAAAAGATAAAAAGATACCTTACCTTTGACTCTGAAAAGCGTGGGGTTTTGTCTTTCGTAACCATTTTTTTTAATAAAGATGATTTCATCTCTTTGTTTTTTTAGATAAAAATCTTTCCTGCAAACATTGTTTAGCCAGAATTGAAGAAGATAATATCACCTATCGATTATCAATATGGAGGCTAATAGTATGAAGCCACAAGATTCTTCCCTCCCTCATTCCTCACAAACACCAGAAGGAGCAAGTGCAAATGCATCGTTAGACACTCTTACTGCACATTTAGAACAACCCAGTAGCGAAAAAGGCAAAAATATCCCATTCAATCGTGAAGAATTAAAAAGTATCATTGCCCGTTTAGAGAATGATATCTCAACGGGTCGTTGGTTCACAGCTGATTATGCAAGTACAGACCTTAAACTAATGCCAGCCTTGGTAGATCAGGCAAATCGTAAATATCCCGGCATGCGTCTTCAATTGGCAGCGTCATCTCACGACTTTGCCCTTGCACTCAAAGAAGCCATCGAAAACGGCGTTCAATCTTCTAGATTTATCATTCACACAAAGGACAGGGGAATCCATTTTTCAGTGATTGATCATCAAACCATCGATGACAAAACCTCCGTGATATTTTTTGAACCTACAACACTCAACAATATGAAACCAGCAGTGCTGGCATTAAGAACACAATTGGCTCTTAAAGCGCATGAGTTGCCCAATTGTTCTTTTGCCATGGTAGAAATGGATATTCAACGCAGTTCCTCTGAATGTGGAATGTTCAGCTTAGCGCTCGCTAAAAAGCTTTATCTCGAAGCTCATAAATTAGAAAGACTGCATAAGGATAATATTAAGGATGTGTTATGTGAACCAGACACGCCTTTACCTGCTGAAAAATTAGATACATATCTTCCAACCTCTTTTTACAAACACGTGCAAGGCAGAAGACGTCTTGGGGAATATCTAAAAGCCAATCCAGAAGCAGCACAGGAGAAAGTAAACAAAAAAGGCGAAACCCTAACCGAAAGATTTGAGAGAAGCTTGGTGGCAACAGAGACAAAAACTGTTTCTGTTTCACAACACAGAAAAAGAGCAACAGAATACAAATCTCTAATGATGTAATAAGCGTTTTGGCCATAGCCATATTCCACATCCACAAAGAATGAAGCTCTGCGGCTTTACGGTAAGATATAAGTTGCTGTTAGCAAATCTTCTTTTGAGGTAAAGATGCAAACAGTAAGCAACGTGACCTCTTAAAAGACAAAAAGATACCTTACCTTTGACTCTGAAAAGCGGGGGATTTTGTCTTTCGTAACAAAATTTTTTAAAATAAAGATGATTTCATCTCTTTGTTTTTTTAGATAAAAATCTTTCCTGCAAACATTGTTTAGCCAAAATTGAAGAAATAATATCATTTATCAATCATCAATATAGAGGCTAAGATTATGAAGCCACAAGATTCTTCCCTCCCTCATTCCTCACAAACACCAGAAGGAGCAGGTGCAAATGAATCTTTAGAAGACCTTATTGCACGTTTGATGCAAAGTTCCATCCAAACAGAAGAAGAACATGTTGCACCGAGTTCTGACGAATTAAAAGATATTATTACAGGCTTAGAAGATGATCTTGTCACCGGCCGTTGGATTAACGCTTATTATGAAAACACAGATATTAGATTGATGCCGGCTCTCGTAGAAAAAGCAAACAGCAAATATCCAGAAATGAATCTCAAATTGGCTCTTACAGCAGAAGAGTTTTCGCACGCACTAAAAGAAGTCGTTGAGAGCGACGCAAAATCTGCCCGATTTATAGTCAATTCGGGAAGCAAAATCCACTTTGCCGTCCTTGATTATCAAAAAGTTGATGACAAAATCTCTTTGATTATGCTTGAACCTACAACATTTCAGAATATCACAGCTTGCAAACTAGGGATAAAAATAAATCAAACCCTTCAATGTCTTCAACTGCCTCCTTATTCTTTTACCACGGCAGAAATGGATATTCAGCGAAGCTCTTCTGAATGCGGGATGTTCAGCTTAAGCCTTGCCAAAAAGCTTCATCTTGAATCTGATAAATTAGCAAGATTGCACAAAGATAATGTTAAGGGTGTATTATGTGAACCCAACTCATCTTTATCTGCTGAAAAGTTAGATTCCTATCTTCCAACCACTTTTTATAAACATGCGCAAGGAAGAAGACGTCTAGAACAATATTTAAAAGTCCATCCGGAAGCTGAACATGAAACAGTCAACAAAAAAGGCGAAACCCTGAGAGAGAGATTTGAAAAAAACTTAAAAACAACAGAGGGAAAAACTGTTTCTATTTCCTCTCACCAAAAAAGGATTACTGAATACAAATCTTTAACGATGTAATTGAGGCTTTTCCATATTCCTATTCATCAAAGAACGAAGAGATGCTGCTTTACGGCTAAGATTTCTCTAAGCAAACCAGCTTTTGCGCTCATAAAACAAAAATAGCACAAACAACTTTCCTCTTAAAGAAAAAGCACCATTGTCCTATAAAAACCAGCCCCTCTTAAAATTGTATCAAAATTCCACAGCTCTTGTTAGCCCAAAGCTCTGTGTAACAATGAGACTCTTTGGATAAGCAAAACGTTTGATACATAAAATATTTAATGCTTTCGTCTTCAGTAAAAGCATATGTCTTGTTTTTCTGAGAGTATCCACTTCGTATCTCAAACACCCCCACATCAATGCCATACGACCAAACAACCGCAATAGACCACACTTATCGTGCATCAACCAAACAACCGCCCGCACCCCAAGAAGGCTCCATCAAAAACACCAGGAAAAGCTCTTAAAATCTACAAC
Source organism: Bartonella sp. AA9NXGY (assembly GCF_042196845.1). Classification (NCBI taxonomy): domain Bacteria; kingdom Pseudomonadati; phylum Pseudomonadota; class Alphaproteobacteria; order Hyphomicrobiales; family Bartonellaceae; genus Bartonella; species Bartonella sp. AA9NXGY. The sequence continues at coordinate 20,470 of NZ_JBHIRB010000004.1, read as the reverse complement.
CTCTCTTAACGGAAAACACCAGCCCAACTATTACTCCTCTTGCCCAGCCATTATTCCACTTACCCAACTATTATCCCTTTTGACCAACCATTCCCCCATTCCCTAAGATGTCATAACCAACCTTTTGATTTCATAAAAGTTTCACATCTCTTCTGTTTTTGAAGCGTGAAAAATTCATTTTTAATCTGTCAACCAGCCTCACGTTAACGTGAGGCTTTATTTTATGGAGAAGCAAATGAGAAAAATATCATCAGCAGGGCTTGCGCTCATTAAACAATGGGAAGGATTGCGTTTACAAGCCTATAAAGATGCCATCGGGGTGTGGACAATTGGCTATGGTCATACCAGCGCGGCTGGTAAACCGTTCGTTCACAAGGGCATGATCATTACTGAAAAACAAGCAGAAGAAGTTCTTTCTCAAGATTTAAGACAATTTGAAAATACCGTTGAAAAACATGTGACGGTTTCTTTAACGGATGAACAATTCGCCGCGCTCGTATCGTTTTGCTATAATATAGGAACATCGGCTTTTTGTAATTCGACCCTGCTCAAAAAACTCAATAATGGCGAATATGAAGCCGTCCCTGCTGAGTTACAAAAGTGGACTAAAGCAGGAGGAAAACGTCTTCACGGTTTAGTGCACCGTCGTGCAGCAGAATCGGGATTATGGGCAAAAGGGGCTTATGTTTCTCCCAACTACCAAACTGTAGAAACGCAAGCTCCAATGGGATTTTTCAAAGCAGAAGCGCTTACACCGATTATTGGTTCTTTTTCTGGACTTGGGGGCTTATTGGCAGGCAATGGTCCCATCCAATGGGCATTAGCAACCATTATGGTTTTAGCCGCCTGCGTTGGCATTTTCTTTGTGGCAAAACGGTTTCGGGAGCAGCGCTTATGATGTGGTGGTTGAAAAAAAATCTGATGATAACAGGAGCGGCTCTGACCGCTTTTTTTATCGCTTTAGCAAAAGCTTTCACTCTTGGAAAGAAGGTTGAACAACAAAAGCAAATAGAAAAAACGCTAAAGTCATCAACAACACGGCTAGAGGTGGAAAATGAAATTAATCAAAAAAGTGATGCTGATATACGCGCTGCTCTTACTCACTGGTTGCGCGATAAAAACAATCAATGAGCATTTTTCTTGCGTTGGTTGGATGCCCATTTATTTAGACAACAAAGATCACAATATCATCAGTTCAAATCTCGCAAGAGATATTTTAAAGCATAACAAACAAGGGGAACACATGTGTGGGTGGAAACATGGCTAGAAAAAAAACGGAAAAACAAACAGAGCTTACAGAAAAGGAAAAAGAAGTCCTACAAGAAATCATCACAACGTATAAAAGTGTAAAAATGATGTCACGCTATACGAAATGGATTATATTCATCATTTTTTTATTAGCACTTGATTTTTCACGGATCGTAGATGTGCTGGGAAGTATTTTTACACAAAAATCGAATATTCAGCTCTAAAATAAATAAAAAACGTGAGACGTGTTAAATCTTTTAAAAAGATAAAAAGCCATTCGTTATTTTTTGAAAACATGGAGATTTTATTGATGATTTTTCATGTCTCACGAGAAATTTTTATACACTCTTCACAAACACTTTCATGAAATGAATTTAGGGGTATGAAGAGAGATTTTTAACCAACGCGTAAGTCAGCAACTTTGGTAACATAAGAAAAGGATCATACCAACATACATTTTTTTAATAAACTATTGATATCCAAATGATTTTATACTCTTCATAAATAGCATTGCCAAGAATTTGTATTAAAAGACATTTCTTTTAAAGAAGTGCATAAACAAGCAATGTAATGGTAGCCTTACATAAAGCCTCTCATCTTTACGTTGAATAAAAAAGCAAGCCGGCTCCTCTCACCTTCCCAATGCCCTGCCTCCCAATTCCCTGCCTCCCAATTCCCTGCCTCCCAATTCCCTGCCTCCCAATTCCCTGCCTCTCAATTTCCACCCTCCCAATTCCCTGCCTCCCAATTTCCACCCTCCCAATACCCTGCCTCTCAATTTCCACCCTCCCAATTCCCTTATGTTCTATGCATAAAGGTCAAGTTGAAGAGAATATATGGAAAATCCTTGGCTCGAAAATATGAAAAGAAGGCATGAGGCTACAACAGAATTTCGCGTGCCTTTATCATCAGAAGCATTAAAAATTCTAACACAAGCACGTCTACTGTCTTGTCATGATTTTTTTCGGCTAACTGTCATGGTCCCCTTAGTTCAAAAATGGCTCCCCACTCAAGAATTTTCTGTCACAATATAGGCAACAAACAGAACTTGAGTATAACAATATGGGTTTGGCTCCAGTTTAGGTGATGAGCTTACCGAAAAAAAGATGAGAGCAAGGCGAAAAATTAGCTTTTATCTTTAAGCTTCTCAAATGGAGCAGTCTCCCCATTTCAGAGATCAACGAAACAGAGAGATGCTTATTCTCCTATGCAAAAGCTTGAAATACCAGCATCTTATTCATAAAAAACAAACCAGCCCCATCATGCTCTTTTCAACTCTGTCTTTCCAACGCTCAATAGGTACTAACTCTTAACTACTGACTCTTCTTAACTACTGACTTTTAATGATTGCGTTGGTTCATAAAAACCGTAGTGACCTCTCACCTTATGAAGCACAAACCCAAGATTTTTTAACGGTGCAGGCATAAATCTGAAATGAAAAAACAGAACTGTATTAGGAATAACTGACTATAAATCAAAGAATTGTATTTTTATTAGCAAAATATTTTCAAAGGAAACCACGATCCCCGCACAATAGAAACATTTCATAAAAACAAGAGAAAAAGCTATGGATTAAGAGTGAGATTCATTCACAATGACGGTAGATCAACCAGTGGAGAATAGAACAATCCTATAAGATAAAGGAACTGTCATAAAAGGAAAAACTGTATGAAACGTGAAAAAGCATAAAAAAACGGGCACAGAAGACCCGTTTCTTTATTACGTCTAGGAATAAGAGCTTAGAAATCCATTCCACCCATTCCGCCAGCAGGCATCGGAGGCATTGGTGTATCTTTCTTTGGAACTTCAGCAACCATTGCTTCTGTTGTGATCAGAAGGCTCGCAATTGAAGCCGCATTCTGAAGAGCAGAACGCAAAAACTTTCACGGGATCAACAATTCTTGAAAGCAATCAAATCACCAAATTCACCGATTGGAAAACATGAAAAAGCATAAAAAAACGGGCACAGAAGGCCCGTTTCTTTATTACGTCTAGGAATAAGAGCTTAGAAATCCATTCCGCCCATTCCACCCATTCCGCCAGCAGGCATCGGAGGCATTGGTGTATCTTTCTTTGGAACTTCAGCAACCATTGCTTCTGTTGTGATCAGAAGGCTCGCAATTGAAGCCGCATTCTGAAGAGCAGAACGCAAAAACTTTCACAGGATCAACAATTCTTGAAAGCAATCAAATCACCGAATTCACCGGTTGAAAAACATGAAAAAGCATAAAAAAAAACGGGCACAGAAGGCCCGTTTCTTTATTACTTCTATGGAATAAGAGCTTAGAAATCCATTCCGCCCATTCCACCCATTCCACCAGCAGGCATCGGAGGCATTGGTGTATCTTTCTTTGGAACTTCAGCAACCATTGCTTCTGTTGTGATCAGAAGGCTCGCAATTGAAGCCGCATTCTGAAGAGCAGAGCGCACAACTTTCACAGGATCAACAATTCCCAAAGCAATCAAATCACCGAATTCACCAGTTGCGGTATTGTAACCATAAGTGTCAGCATTATTTTCCAGCACTTTGCCCACAATAATAGCGGCTTCTTCACCAGCATTGCTTGCAATCTGGCGCGCTGGTGCTTGTAGAGCACGACGAACGATACTAATACCAGCTTCTTGGTCAGGATTACTTCCCTTAACGGTCAACGCATTTGCTGCACGCAACAATGCGGTACCACCACCAGCAACAATACCTTCTTCAACAGCAGCACGTGTTGCATTCAAAGCATCATCAACACGGTCTTTCTTTTCTTTCACTTCAACTTCTGTTGCACCACCCACACGGATAACAGCAACACCACCAGCGAGTTTAGCAAGTCTTTCTTGCAATTTTTCACGGTCATAGTCAGAAGTTGTTTCTTCAATCTGAGCCTTGATTTGATTGACGCGAGCAGTAATTTCAGCCTTTTGTCCAGCACCATCAATAATGGTGGTGTTTTCTTTAGAAATATTCACTTTCTTTGCACGTCCAAGCATATCCAAAGTGACATTTTCAAGTTTAATGCCCACATCTTCAGAAATAACCTGTCCGGATGTCAAGATAGCGATATCCTCTAACATTGCTTTACGACGGTCACCAAATCCAGGAGCTTTTACAGCAGCAATTTTCAAACCACCACGCAATTTGTTGACAACGAGCGTTGCCAAAGCTTCACCTTCCACATCTTCAGCGATAATGAGAAGTGGTTTTCCAGACTGAACAACAGCTTCAAGCACAGGAAGAAGAGATTGCAAATTAGACAATTTCTTTTCGTGAATGAGAATGTAAGGATCATCAAGATCAGCGACCATTTTCTCAGCATTTGTGACAAAATAAGGGGAAAGATACCCACGGTCAAATTGCATTCCTTCAACGACTTCTAATTCCGTTTCAGCGGTTTTAGCTTCTTCCACGGTAATGACGCCTTCATTGCCCACTTTTTCCATAGCATCAGCGATCATTTTACCGATTTCAGCAGCGCCATTAGCGGAAATTGTTCCCACCTGTGCAATTTCTGCTGAAGTTTGAATTTTTTTTGCTTTTTTGAAGAGGTTTGCCACCACTTCTTCAACAGCAGCATCAATCCCACGTTTAAGATCCATTGGGTTCATGCCCGCAGCAACAGCTTTAACACCTTCTTGCACAATAGCTTGTCCTAAAACAGTTGCTGTTGTTGTTCCATCACCAGCGATATCATTGGTTTTAGAAGCAACTTCGCGCAACATTTGTGCACCCATATTTTCGAACTTATCTTCCAGTTCGATTTCCTTTGCAACGGATACACCATCTTTTGTGATACGAGGCGCACCGAATGATTTATCAATCACCACATTGCGACCTTTAGGGCCGAGTGTCACCTTAACAGCATTAGCAAGGATGTCGACACCGCGCAACAAACGCTCACGCGCTTCACGGCCAAATTTGACTTCTTTAGCAGCCATTTAATTTCTCCTTGGAGTTTTCTCAAAATAGTACACAATGAAAAACTAAGTGCTTCAATTAGCCCATAATTCCCATAATGTCAGATTCTTTCATGATGAGGAGGTCTTCCCCATTAATCTTGACTTCAGTTCCAGACCATTTTCCAAACAAAATACGGTCTCCTGTTTTGACTTCTAAAGGCACGCGCTTTCCGTTATCATCGAGAGCGCCATTGCCAACAGCAATCACTTCGCCTTCTTGGGGTTTTTCTTTTGCTGTATCAGGGATGATAATCCCACCAGCCGTTTTATTTTCAGATTCAACCCGACGGACAACGACACGGTCGTGAAGTGGGCGGAATTGTATATTAGCCATGTTTTAAATCCTTAAAACTGAACATAATTGAATTAATCTTAAAAGTTCTTGCTAGCACTCTCAAATTACGAGTGCTAGCATGTGTTAGATATAAAATCGGCATCTCTCAATGTCAAGAATAGCCATAAAAATAATTTCTCTAAATGAAGCTTCAAAGTCTTGCCTCTTATTGCACTTTCGCGTTATCTATCTTTTTTGAGAACCCGTGAACAAAAAAGGATCTTATCATGGTTGAAACACGTCAGGAAACGGATAGCTTTGGAACGATTTCGGTACGTCAAGATCGTTATTGGGGCGCACAAACTGAACGTTCTCTGCATAATTTTAATATTGGCAGTGAAAAGCAGCCTCTTGCCATCATCTATGCCTTAGTCCTTGTCAAAAAAGCAGCAGCGATTGTAAATATGGGCAAAGGAAAACTACCAGAAAATATTGGAAAAGCAATTATTGCCGCCGCTGATGAAGTGCTTGCTGGCGATTTTGATACGCATTTTCCACTGTCCGTCTGGCAAACAGGTTCTGGCACACAAAGCAATATGAATGTCAATGAAGTCATTGCTAATCGTGCTAGTAAGATTTTGGGAGGAAAACTTGGAAGCAAAAAACCAGTTCATCCCAATGACCATGTCAACATGAGCCAATCATCGAACGATTCCTTTCCCACGGCGCTTCACATTGCCACCACGTTGCAAACACGCCAACACTTACTGCCAATCCTTGAAGCTCTTATTGCGACATTAAAACAAAAAGAGCAAGAATTTGCAGATATCATTAAAATCGGCCGCACCCATACGCAAGATGCAACCCCTTTAACCTTAGGGCAAGAATTTTCAGGCTATCGTGCCGCATTAGAAGCCAATTTTCAGCGTATTGAAAATGCTCTAACCGATGTCCAAATGCTTGCTCAAGGTGGTACGGCTGTTGGCACAGGGCTGAATGCGCCAAAAGGTTTTGACGTTGCTTTTGCGCAAACAGTGAGCACTCTCACAGAAATAACGTTCCAAACTGCCAGCAATAAATTTGAAGCACTTGCCCATCATGGTGCCCTTGCGCATTTCCACGGGAGCTTGAATGCTCTCGCTGCTGATCTGTTTAAAATTGCCAATGACATTCGGTTTTTAGGCTCTGGTCCACGTTCCGGTTTAGGGGAACTCAGTCTTCCTGAAAATGAACCAGGATCTTCTATTATGCCCGGCAAAGTCAACCCCACGCAATGTGAAGCCTTAACCATGGTCGCATGCCAAGTCTTTGGTAATCACACCAGCGTAACCTTTGCCGCAAGCCAAGGACATTTTGAACTCAACGTTTATAAACCTGTTATTGGCTATAACGTTTTACAATCAATTACCCTTCTTGGTGATTGCATGCGTTCTTTTGATATGCATTGCATTCAAGGATTACGAGCTAATCGTGTTCATATTCACTCACTCATGGAGCGCTCACTCATGTTAGTCACAGCTCTTGCACCAGAAATTGGCTATGAAAAAGCTGCTGAAATTGCCAAAGCAGCGCATAAAAATGATACAACTTTGCGCACCGAAGCATTAAAAGCAGGTGTTTTTGTAGAGGATTATGACCGATTAGTTGATCCTAAAAAGATGATTGCTCCCCAATAAACAACCCACTAAAAAAGATGCAAACATCTTAAACAAATCTTTCTGTCAAAAGATCGGGGTGTAAACACCCCGATGATGACCGATAACAATTACCCACAGCGTTCATTTTAGGCTCTGATCCGCATTTATGCTATGGGTGGTTTTGTTGCTTATATTGTACTTAAAAGGCACAACGGTTTTGCAAAGGCATGGATAGTCATAGCTCAACACCCAATGGCTATACTGGCAGAAAGTGATTTAAATGGATATGACCTTAAGGTGTTTTTCATTCTAGCTTCGCGTTTTGATTTTGAAAATCTATTAGCTATCAACCAAACAGAATGAGCTCAAAAAAATCGGTATTAATAGACATAATTTCAATCGAAGTATAAAAAGATTAATGAATTCATCGTAGTTACGCTTTACAATGTTATCATTATTGATAACATTGGGTAGATAACTCTTATCTCAATGAGATAATGTGTTTATTTATAATGATAATCTAGCGTTATCCATATTGAATGAGAATCCTAAAGACCGTAAGATTTTCTCATTTTAAATCGGTCCCATGTTGCATCAATCAAAATCACTGACTTGCACATCACAAACGCAATGAATATGTGAATAGAAATTGTATCCGATAAGAACTACAAACGCCTCTAATGAACCACCTCAAGTGCCAAGGACTGTCACAACGGACAAAGGGGCCTCCTGTCACAACATTGTGGAGAGGACTGTCACAACACCCCACGAACTGGCAAATATAGTAATGGTACCGGCGTGCTCCTTTATGAAGCGTAAAAGAGATGCTCAATAGATTTATTATTATACCATTCACAATCGCTGTCATGAAATGGGTTTAGGAACATTGCGAAATGTCTCTTTTATGAAGCGTGAAGATGGGAGTGCTCAATAGATTTATTATTATATCATTCACAATCGCTGTCATGAAATGGGTTTAGGAACATTGAAAAATGTCTCTTTTATGAAGCGTGAAGATGGGGGTGCTCAATAGAGGAACAGCTGTTGGAACAAAATTCAATGCACCGAAAGGTTTTGACCTTTGCTGAAACAATCAGCTCTCTAACGGGGATATCCTTGACAGCTCGCAAGAAATTGGAGGCATTTGCCCATTATGGCGCCCTCACCCATTTCCACAAAAACCTGAATGCACGCGCTAATCTCTTTAAAATAGCCAACGACATTCAGTTTTTAGGCTCTCATCCACGTTCCGGCTTTAAGCGAACGGAACGGAGAGTTTATCCGTTTTACATGGCGCATAAGAAACCTCATGAGACTTGAGATTCTCGCACTTTACTCCTTCTGATTCTTCGTATTCCATTCAATCAATCAAAACTATTCGCTTAGATTATTATAAGCAAAAGTGGCATATAGATAAAAAAGAAATAAAGTCGCCCATCCCCTCAAGTGCTCAAAAGGCTATCGCAATACAAAGCTATGCAATATCAAAAACGAGCAACGAATATGACGGTGCCAATATGCATTTTTACGATAAATTGAATATTTAAGCACATTGGTGTCAATCATAATGGATAATACACTTAATAACAAAAAGTGTTTTAATGTATATAAAGTAATATTTTTTTAACAAATAGAAAGCTTGTTTACTATACTATAATTTTTTCTAAAACACAGAGAACACTGAAAGAGTATATAAAAATACTGAAAAATCAATATAAACGCGGGATAATAGCATGAAAACAAGTTTCAAGAACGCTTAAATATGGATAATTATAGAGTTTTTGAATGTTTTAGTTTTCATAATGATATTAAATATAGATTTTTTTAACCAATTCGTATATAATGCGATTTGTATCTGAAATAAATTGGGGACGTTTTTATGAAAACAAAATGTTTAGTTGCACTATCTATTTTCACCTTCATTACCGCTTCAACAGCGCAAGCAGCAGATACAGTAATCTTTAAGCAATCAGAACCGAAGGTTTCATTGCAAGATGTTTCGTCATCACGTATTTCACCGGTTACTGTTTCTGCGCCTTTTTCTTGGTCTGGTTTTTATTTTGGAGGACAAATTGGATATTTTTCCAATAAAAATACTCTAAATTATGCACAAGAAGCCAGGGACGGAAAGTGGGCTTGGGTTGATAGAGATTTATCACCGAAACTATCAGGATTGAGAGCAGGTTTGTATGCAGGTTCTAATATTGATCTGGGAGATCTTGTTTTCAGTTTTGATACCGATATGGTCTGGTCTGGGAGGAAAAGCACCCAAACAGACAATGGAAAGAAAATTCTAGATGAATCAAACTCCATTAACATTGCCTTTAAAAAAGCTGGGATTCCTATCATAAAACCTGCAGCTCAGGGTGAAACGATATCCAACTATGGTGACATTGTTGTTAGCAGTGTAACATTGAAAGAAACGTGGTCTGGTGCCACGCGCGCGCGCATAGGTTTTGCTTCCCATCGTCTTATGCCTTATATTGCAGGGGGTATAGCCTATAGACAGATGCAATATATCATGTCACTTTTATCAAAATCGCAAGAAGATTCGACAATTTTTGCTTCTGGCAATGTGTTAGATGAGACAAAAACAATGTTTGGTTACACTGTTGGTGGTGGTTTTGATCTTGCAATGACAGATAATATCATTATGCGGACAGAATATCGTTATTCAGATTTTTTTAAAAAGAAATTTGCAAACGATAACCTTAAAATCTCTTCTCAAACGCATGATGTTCGCTTTGGTATCGCTTATAAATTCTAAGTTTTTTAGAAAAGTTGAACGATTAAAAAACCCTGTTAAAAACGGGGTTTTTTAATGCCCCTTTCCCCCTAAAAAGACGTAGATTCTAAAAACCTGTACTAAACTTTAAACAAATAGTCACGAAACAATAAAGCCTCTCCCTCTCTTAAAGCAAATTTCTATCCTCTCAGCCTTTCATGTAATGCCTTTGGAATATAAAAGCTTTACCATCATACCACTGGGCGCCATCGTAAAATAAATGAGAGCCGTTATTTAAGAGATATTTCTTTAAAATAAATATGGATATTGTGCATCAATTGCAGTTTTATAAGATGATGTTGACTTGGCCTCCCCGCTCTTAAAGGATAAAGATTCTAAACACCCATTTTTAAACACCCATTCTTAAACACCATGTCCGTTTATAAAAGCACAAAAACCCTTGGAGACTCTTGGGGGATATTGGGGGATATTGGGCGGGCTTCTTTGGGCTCCTCCTCATGGAATGCCCTTAAATCTCAAGCAAGACAAACACTGAAGAATATCCAACACACACCGAAAAAAATACTGTAACGTTTCAAGGAAGTATGCCCTATATGACCACACTTCAAACGACAGTATTTTACCGCTATTGTATGCCAGAGTGGAGAGAGGATATTGCGGTTCTCTGTTTATGTAATTTCTATAACGGGGAGACAGCTTCATTTAGGGAGCACATGAAGTTGTCAAGGTAAAAACCAATTTCTAATCTTACCATTTCCCTCTGCTTTACGACTTTCAAAAGCCTCTAAAGCAAAATCTTTTAAGCCTCTCATGCTCCTGCCTTTTAAAGAGTGGAGATTACGCACTACCCCATGTTTTTGTTGCTCACATATCTTTTTGGCGATCACGCCCCTCATGTCATACGACAACGCTTCAAACCAAACACACTCAAATTCAAGACACTTTGGTTGCCAATTCACATGCGTGTTTTAAAGAAACAGCTCTAAAAACCCTCAAGCCCATTTTGCGAAAGCACCTACAAGAATATAAAATCTATAAAGCCTCTAAAGCACTATTTTTTAAGCCTCTAAAGCTCCTGTCTTTTAAAGAGTGGGGATTACGCACTACCCCATGTTTTTGTTGCTCACATATCTTTTTGGCGATCACGCCCCTCATGTCATACGACAACGCTTCAAACCAAACACACTCAAATTCAAGACACTTGGATTGCCAATTCACATGCGTGTTTTAAAGAAACAGCTCTCAAAACCCTCAAGCCCATTTTACGACAGCACCTACAAGAATATAAAATCTATAGAGCACCATCTCTACACTTCATAAAAGTGCAAGCTGGCACCATCCATCATACACTTTACCTCCAATGATGCCCTTGAAACGGCATAAGAGGCATTTTTATTCATTTTTTGTAAAATTTCACTCCACGCGAGAGCTCATCTAGCTTGTAACGTACGAGCGACATGATTTTGGTTGATTTACTATAAGCAGACTTGAAATGAGAGAATCCTACGGTATTCGAGGTTTTTCATTCAACATGCAAAACATTGAACACGGTCTATAAATCCCATGTTTTATAAACCAAAGTGATGCGCCATAACAGGATAAAGGGAAATATTTATGAAGTGGTGCGGGTGGTCGGACTCGAACCGACACTCCTCTCGGAACCAGATTTTGAGTCTGGCGCGTCTACCAGTTCCACCACACCCGCACACTGCTATAAAAGACAGGACTATAAAAGACAGACTTGTCGATTATTCCTTTGCACTATATGAAGAAGAACAGATTCGTCAACAGAAGACTTCTCATTTTTTAAGAATTCATATCATTTTCTTATCTATTTTATGAAATACTTTCTTTATTGGATTTCTCTACCGGATTTATAGCAATCTCATTTGTAAAGTCTTTACCTCTTAAACTTATAAAAGCCTCATGATATTAAACAAATTAAAGCTTTGGACGATTTCTTTAGCAAATCGGCGTACAGCACCACACTGGCTTGGTTTCATTGCCTTTATTGAAAGTTCTGTTTTTCCAATTCCCATAGATGTTTTATATATTCCGATGCTTCTTATCCATCAAAAACGGGTTTATCGCTATGCTTTGATTGCGACAATCTGTTCTGTATTAGGAGGCATTGCCGGTTGGTTTATCGGACATTTTGCCTATGATACCCTTGCCAAACCCATTTTAGAAATTTATGGTAAGGTTGAAAGTTTTGAATCTCTGAAAAATAGTGCAACCCTGCAGTTTCTCATCATTTTACTGATAACATCAGGTTTTTTTCATCTTCCCCCCATCAAGATTGTCACAATTTTGGCCGGTGTTATGAGTGTACGTCTTGAACTTTTCATGCTTATTTGTATTTTTTCTAGAGGCGCTCGTTTTTATCTTCTCGCGTGGCTGATTAAACATTTTGGACAAAAAGCAATGAATTTTCTAGTACAGCATTTCAAATGGATTGTTCTCATTGGTTGTGTTAGCCTCCTTTTAATTTATGGGATTTTCATAGCTTTTTTAAACAGGAAGCTTTTATAAGGAACAGACTTAATGGCATGCGTTTTGTCTTCTCACCCACTTTTACACAAACACCTTCATCTTGAACCCAGCAGAAAAGAACAAAGTTTATGGGCTTTTTTTCTCGCTTTTTGCTTGTCTGCCACAATAGGTATTGCCCTTGGTTTTGAATATTTCGGAGGATATCTTCCTTGCGATTTATGTCTCATAGAGCGTTTTCCTTATTATGGAGCCATACCATTTTTGCTCTTAGCAGGTTTTGGAGCATGTTTTTTTCGCATAACTGCTTGGATACAACTTTTATTTTTTTGTGTTTTTGTCTTAATGTGCATCAGCCTTGTTTTAGCCGTTTATCATGCGGGTGTTGAATATGGCTTTTGGGAAGCTCCCCTCAGCTGTGGTTTAAGCGCAGTCAGAAAAACCTCAGACATTAACCAGCTGCTTAACCAATTAAATAGCATTCATCCCCCTTCTTGTTCTGAAGCATCCGCACGCTTTCTTTTTCTCTCATTTGCCGGTTGGAATGTCGTCTCAAGCCTATTTTTCTCCCTTATAAGCCTCTATATTACTTCAAAAGGGCTCCTTTCAATCCATAAAAAACTCTAACCATAAAATAGAAACGAAACCGCGTACACTCGTTCTCTCCAATCGCTTCCCCTCTAACCAACCAACCCTCCAGTCACCAATCCCCACCCAAAACCACCCACCGCCAAACCAACCCACCAACACCAACGAGTCACCAACATCCCTCCTCTAGCGTTGTACTCAAAAGACAAAAATAAGCAGAGACATCCATTTTATGGTTTCACCTCTCTGTACTTATAAGCAACATTTTGATAAAAACTCGTGATAGAAAAGCCGTAAAATAATAAGTGAGGGGACCAATAAATATAAATGGTCTGCTATGGCTGAAGATAAGAACACAGAGCCTTCTACCCTATCACCTATTTCCTTAGATATAACCAAACTTGAAGAACCATGTGTTATGATGGAACATGATCATAATGCATGGCGTGAGCATATAAAAGAAAGAGATTTAAATGCGCCTTACCAAAAACCACCTCATATAAAACCACGAATCAAATCGGCACCACGCATCAGACAAGTTTTTTGGTGTGATTTTCCTCATGATTCGATACTCCCTGAATTTTGGAAAAAGCGGCCTGTTTTAGTGCTTTCTAAGAATGCAAAATTATATGGAAATGTGACAGTTTTACCTTTTTCAACGAAATCACAACCCAATAATCCCGCTGCGTATCCAATACAATCTCCTATAGAGAATAAAAAAGCATGGATTATCTGCAATTATGTCACAACAGTTTCTGTAAGTCGTTTAAGTTGCTCACGTACCGTTCCAAGATTATCCTGCGAAGATTTTCATAAAGTTGTAGCTCTGATGCTCAAATATTTACCGCATTTACACTATTGACTTTTGAGAAAAATAAGTGTACCTATATCAGCATACACGGCATCAGTAATGGTGGCCGCTTCCCCGCAAGGGGAGATAGGAACGAAGGAGTGGGAAACCGCTCCTTTCGTCATTTTTGGTATTTTTTTGAAAACTGCCATTTTTTGCAACCTTCCCTAGAACATATCCAACATTCATTCTCCACCGTTGTTGTTTTGAAATATTTGCGATTTGGGATAAGCAGAAGACAATATCCACACCTTGGATCCGGTAAAGTTTCCCATGGAGATTACCGAGATATTGTACATACTTATCATTTCATTGCACAAAAAATCGTGCTGCCGTTGCTTAAACTTTATATGATTTTCCGCAATGGGAATATCTTTCCAAGATTGAAAAAAAGCTTCGCTTTATATGACCACACCTCAAACGATCGTATTTGACGAGATAACAAAGAAAATTCTCTAATAAACCAGAAATCAACACCCAACCGATTTCTATCTCTTCACCAAAAACAATTGTTTATTGCCCTAACCACATTATTTCACCGGTCACATGACCTAACATAGCTTTTGCAGATAGATTTTCTTCCCTCTTCTCCGAAAAACGATATATGTTAAGCTATTTTGGGATTTACTGCTAAATTGCGTATGCTTGCACTTTGAATACCTTTCTCTCACCATATAAAAGGTAGATAAAAAAATAATTTCGTTTATCAGCTTTATTTTAAAGACACACCTATTTTTACAAGATACGTTTTCCTTTCTATCAGCCCTATCGCGTTTAATACACTTGTCGTTTCTAAACATGAACAACCAAGCATCACAATGGAGCAATAGACACCCATCACTTTCATGGGCACTTGCATTGACAAGAGATAAACAAGAGCATTGATCACCACACACGGAGCAAAAGTCTATAGCGACTACGCCATAGACTTTCGCCACGCAAGGGTTATTCTTAAAGCATATTTATGATGAGATAATCATTTATGACATCCTTTTTGTTACGCCAAAGAACGGGTTTTGCTAACGAGTTTTACTATTGTGCAAATTTTTCAAGAGAAATCCTCATTCGCTCATAGATGACAAGATTTCTTTATGGAGAGCGCACATGACGCTCAGCTTTGACCTTTTCCATAACAAGGGTAAGTTCAAACTTTAACCAACACGACAATACACCTACTCTAAACGATTTATGTACCACCTCATCCGCAACACATTGCCAAATATCCGTACATTTCCTCGAAAAATTTTCACACTTTTACGCATAGTAAAAAAAAGATTAACTTTAATCATGTTGCACTCCATTTTAATTGATTTGGATTTTAAAATGCCCAAAAAAATCAAACAAAAATAGAGAGGTAAGTTACGAAAACTACAGGGTAAATTTTACTGCCCCAAAATGTCTATTTTTCCCCATCTGAACAGTCATTGGAACATTATAAAAATTATTTTTATTGAAAAACAATTACTTATAATCTAGGGAAGAAAAGTAAAAATCTCCCCCAGAAAAAGAGATTACCTTCAAAATTATCAAAAAAAGCAGCACAATTTTAGTGATCTTTTTATTTTTTTTTCTTTTGATAAAAGAGAGCTGGCAGGTGTCTTAGGAGCCCCTCCGGTAGGTTCCCAATTCGCAACAGCCGCTAATTCCTCAATGAGCTTCTCTCTTGGTAAATTATTATCATCCACCAACTTGTACTGAACGGCATGTTCACTAAGCCACTTTATAAGCGTTCCTTTAACAGTTTTACCACCCTCAGCCTCACTCACCGCTTCCCATGCCGCAACAATAGCAGCAAGCTTTGGAGCATAACGTGGATGCGTTGGATCTTGAAACGCATAATATTTCTGATCCTTAGTCTCAGCAGAATCATCCTCAGGAAAAAAAAAACGCAGGACGTAGACCACGCGACGAAAGCCATTCTTTTAAATCATCAACGAGAACATATGAGGAATATGTCTCTATATAATTAGAAAAACTCGACCATTCTATCTTTAATTGATCGTCTTTTCCTGCCTGAACTATGGCATTATAAGCTCCTCGGAAACAAGCAGTTTTCTCTGATGATACGGAAAGGTTATCTTCGTAAATATCACTCTTTTCTGGTTCCATTTCATCGTGAAACAAACACTTTCCTGGATTTAATCCAACTATTAAAAGCGCTGCCTGCGGTATTGTTAGTTTGTGCAAACCCAAAAACCATTCTAAACTATCATCAATGTCCATAGAGTTCCTCTTTTTTCTGCACAATTTCGCTCTTTTTTAAAAACATCAAAAACGTTTGTTAACGCGTAGAGATTATGCACTTCTCACATTTCAATTCATCCCATACTTTAAATAAAAACACAGCACCCACACTCCTCCTTGTGATACACAAGAAAATGATTTGAATTGATTTAAGATAAGAAGTTTTGAAGTGAGAGAATTTTACTGAATTTTGGGCTTTCATACAAGATATCAGGCAAGTTACAAGGCGACAAATGCCCCTTCATAAAGCATAAATTTTTATGCGTGATCAAACAATTTGATATGATAATATCTCTTTCATTTATGCACTCCCACCTTTATCTGTCCCCGCAATTACAGCACAAAAGATAATTCGTTACACGCTAACAAATCCACCTAAATGCAAAAGCTGTAACAACGCTAAAATGCGCGTAAATATCATAAGAATACTGTCTTACACCTCCACAAGCAGAATGAGTGGCGTAAAACTGTACAATAAAATGTCATGCCTATAATGAACAGTGCTAAAGACTGTCGTAACACTGGGAGCTAAGGTGTATGATGATGCCGGCTTGCTTTTTTATGAAGCGTAAAGATTAAGAAGACTCAATGGAGTTTATATTATTTCATGGAAATTTTGCCGCTCTACCCTTCTATACTCTTCACGAGGCCCCCTCGCGAAATGGGCTTTTATCCCTTGAATAAAGATCTCCTTTAAAAGAATCATTTCAAATTCTAAGAGCTGTTACAGTCTTTTGAACGCATAAAATGAATGATGATGCTAGCTTATTCCTTTCCTATATTCTCGAGCATCAATACATTGAAATGCTCCATTCAAACGCCCCTTTAGCAAAATAAAGCACATTGTCTCTTAAATTTTTTCACGTAATCATTTCTTTCATGCGCCCCTGTCGTCTCCATTTGATAAATCTCCTTGTACTTTCTCAACATCCCAGCACCTTTTTTCTCAGTGCAACCTTTTTGCAATTTTTCAGTTTTGAACTTTTAGATTGACTTTCGGTTTATTTTTCTTATGTTTTAGAATTATTCTAAAGTGCAGAGGAACAGAAAATGTTGAGATCGTTTTTTTCATTTGTACAACGTAAAGCTCTGTCCTTTCGTTCAGCACAAAACGTGATACTTAAAGCGCTCAAATTAAAAGAGCAACATGCGGCGCTCTATTTAAAATATGCAAAAGCTCTAGAACCTTATTCCTCTAAGGAAGCCGCGGTTTTTACCGCCATGGGGCTTCAAGAGCTTAAAAATTATAAGCAACTTTTGTGCCTTTCTTGCCATAATCGTGCAAACACTATCGGTTCATTATGTGACAAAACTTCTCTTGTGAAAGGCAAGAACCGCCATCCCTCCCAAAAAACAACAGCGGCAAATCACACCATAAAAAAACCTTCGAAAACGCAAAGACAAACACTTTTGACTTGGATTCAACCAGGTCTAGCAGGGTTAATGGATGGCTCTGTTTCCACCCTTGCCCCCATTTTTGCCGCAGCTTTTGCCACGGGAGACACGCATCAAACTTTTTTGATAGGGCTCTCAGCTTCAATTGGTGCAGGACTTTCGATGGGTTTCACAGAAGCAGCCCATGATGACGGCAAATTATCAGGACGTGGTTCGCCATTAAAAAGAGGCCTTGCCAGCGGCATTATGACCACATTAGGAGGACTAGGTCATACTCTTCCCTATTTGATCAACTCTTTTTATGTAGCGACAATTATTGCTTTTATCATTGTTTTTTTTGAACTAGGCGCCATCGTCTGGATTCAGAACAAATTCATGTCCACTCCCTTTTGGCGCGCCTCTTTACAGGTTATCATTGGGGGAGCTCTGGTTTTTGCCACGGGTATTCTTATCGGTAGTATCTAAAAAATCTTATCTGTAACCACAATTTAGATCTCAAATAAGCGCATGCCCCTAGGCATAAGCCATCCTTGATGATGCCATTATTGAAAAATGCCATTGATAATGTTAGGTGGTGTTGTGGAATATTTTAGGTCAGTAAGAGATGATAAGCAAGCTCTGGGGACAACCTATATCCACACACCTTTATCGACTTGGTTTTATAGATATCTTTTGTTAAAGTATCATTTTCTTCTAGACCTCATATTTTGGAAATGCCTCGATCATGTCGCACACTGAAACAAACGCCTCTCTAAACAACCATCCTGTCTCTTCTCAATCTTCACATGCCCAGACTTTATTTGTTCAGCGTCTTGCACACGGACAAGGTTTAGAACTTCCTTGCTACGCGACAGCGGGTTCTGCGGGTCTTGATCTACGCGCCGCCATTGGAGAAGAAGAAACGCTTGTTCTTAGCCCTGGGCAGCGTGCTCTTATTCCAACAGGTCTCATTTTTCATTTATCCCTTGGGTTTGAAGCACAAATACGTCCACGCTCTGGCTTAGCCTTAAAACACGGCATCACATGCCTCAACACTCCAGGAACGATTGATAGTGACTACCGTGGTGAAGTCAAAGTTCTTCTTATCAATTTAGGCCAAGAAGACTTTTCAATCCAACGGGGCATGCGCATTGCCCAAACAGTCATCGCCCCTGTATCCCAAGTTAATGTTTGCGCCATTGAACCAGAGCAAAATACCCAAAGCCATAACGAGAGCCGTGGAACAGGAGGTTTTGGTTCAACGGGACACACTTAAGAGGCTCTGAAAAATCGCTACTCTCAAAATAACACATACCCAACTACTCTTTCACTGGAAATTCTTTGGGCTTTTAAAGTGCAGAGGGAATGCGCATTTGCTTTCAAAGTTTTTTCACTAAACGCACCTCTAAACAAGTATCCTTACTCTTCTCCAGTCTCTTCTCAACCTTCACATGCCCAGACTTTATCTGTTCAGCATCCCACACTTGGGACAAGAAAGCTTCCTCACTATACAACGGCTGGTTCTGCTGGCCTTGATCTACGCGCCGCCATTGGAGAAGAAGAAACGCTCACTCTTGCACCTGGGGAGCGTGCTCTTATTCCAACAGGTCTCATTTTTCATTTATCCCTTGGGTTTGAAGCACGCATCCGTCCACGCTCTGGCTTAGCCTTAAAACACGGGCATTACATGCCTCAACACTCCAAGAACGATTGAGTGTGACTATCCGGAAGTGAAGTCAAACTCCTTCTTATCAATTTAGGCCAAGAAGACTTTTCCATTTAAACGGGGCATGCGCGCCATTGCCCAAACAGTCATCGCCCCTGTATCCCAAGTTAATGTTTGCGCCATTGAACCAGAGCAAAATACCCAAAGCCATAACGAGAGCCGTGGAACAGGAGGTTTTGGTTCAACGGGACACACTTAAGAAGCTCTGAAAAATCGCTACTCTCAAAATAACACATACCCAACCACTCTTTCACTGGAAATTCTTTGAGCTTTTAAAGTGCAGAAGGAGTGCGCATTTGCTTTCAAAGTTTTTTCACTAAACGCACCTCTAAACAAGCATCTCTCAATTACGTCTCGTGCACTATACAAAACTTCATTATCACCAGATACCCCTCCCCCATAACAAAAACATTGGCACTAACCATTGAGCGTTCACACACTGCTTGTAATGTCGACAATCTATACATCATATTGATTTATAATAATAATGAATTGTCTTTCAACTTAAATGAGAAATCTCAATACTGTAAGATTGTTTTATGGCAAGCCTATTTATATTAAATCAATCAAAAGCATGTTTCTCACATTCCAAACGTGGCTAGCATACAGATAAAAACTGAAAAAATGCCTACAATGAATACGTATATTAACACTGTCTTGGAAAAAAATATAAATACGATAATGGTGCTCGCTTGCTCTTTTGTTAAGCGTAAAGATGGTGATGTTTGATAGGTTTTTTGATTATTTTACGGGGGCTTTACCGTTATACCATTTATGGATAACATGTAAGTTTTATGTAAAAATAACTTGCTGTATTTATACAGCTTTTTTACTGTGAGGGACGCGTAAATAAAAGTTAGGGAATAGGATTTTCTAACATTTGTCTACAACAGTAGCATTTTCTTTTCTTTGCGCTTCGCTAATCATCTCTAATAATGTTTTGAATGCTTCTAAATCCTCTTGTGAAAAATCTTTTAAAGTTCTAAAAAACATGCCAACAGTTTTACGCCTCAACGGATCAGAAGTCTTGATTGTAAAACTTTTGCGACAAGCATCCGATTCTCTTCTCAAAATTTCTGCTACCTCTTGATCTAAAGCATAGAGTTCAATTATCTTTTCCTCCAGTCCTACAGGAACAGATTTTTTGCCAATTTCTACAGCAGATAAAAATGATACAGATATGTCTAATTTCTTAGCCATATCTAAGAGGCGTTCTGAGTGATCAATGCGAAGTTTCCGTAAAATTTTACCAAAAGATGTAACCATATAAAAAGTCCTATTAGAGAAGAAATATTTTCTTCTGATTCTAACAAATCTTTTTATGATTTTCTTCAATTATTGCGAA
>NZ_JBHIRB010000003.1:0-183155 GCF_042196845.1 Bartonella sp. AA9NXGY | reverse complement strand
ATGGAACCGCTAATAAATCCACTCAAAACAGCCACTGCCCTATAACGCTTTTAACAAAAGCACATGCCTCTGTGACCCAAAAAGTGACACCCAAAAACTGCTTTATTTTACAAAAACCACTTTATTTTAACTGCTGAAGATCTCTCCCCCACATTTATATAAAGAAACCTCTAAACAAAACTGTTTAGCCCGTCAATGGTTAATACATTAATATCCCCATAAATATAAAGGATAAATTTGCTCAACCATATCCCCTTGCATTCATAGAGTGAACCTTCAAAAGACGCCTCATCTATAAGTTTTGAAGGTTTTGAGTATTTTGAGAAACCTTCAAAACCTATCTATAAAATGCGTGGTAAAATGTATCAAAACACTCATTCTGATATCTTAAAGCACATAGTGCATTTGTCTTTTTTCCATAAAATAAACAGCAAATTTCACTATTTTTCTGATCTGACCCCGTGTCATGGGCTTTGGATAAACCGCATTTAAAAAACTTTTTGAAAAAAATTTATCCGCTTTTAAATGACTTTACCTCACCTGATACTCGCTATTTATCCTAAATAGATTTAATTGACTTCATTATTAAAGCATTAAAAGATTTTGCTGATATCAAAGCAGGTACCTTAGGCGGCTTTATTGAAAAGGAAGATAACCTCTCTCATGAGGGCAATTGCTGGGACTATGATGAGGCTCTTGTGTTTAAAAATGGTCACGTTTATGAAAATGCAAGGGTTTATGGCAATGCTAGGGTTTATGAAAATGCCAATATTCATGGCATTGCTGTTATTCGTGAAAATGTCGGCGAGTCTACTAAAATAAAAACCTATACTGAACGTCTCTCTCCTTATGGTGAATTAGAGATTGTCTGGGTCTAATCAATAAAGCGGTGTAAATGAAAGTACAGGCGTGGCGGGGGCGCTCCTCTTTCAAATTTTCCTATTCCAAATTTTAGCAAACGTTTATCATATTAGATTGTGAGGGTATCTTTATGTGCAAAAAATACCAATTAACAAATGAAATCAAACAAATTAAAGATAGAATTACTAAGAAAATTACAAACCTTTATCGCATTAAAGCTTTAAAAGACTTTGATGATGTCAAAGTAGGTGATCTGGGAGGCTATATCGAAAAGGAAAGTAACTTATCCCATGATGGCAATTTCTGGGTGTATGATAATGCGTGGGTTTATGGCAATGCCAAGGTTTCCTATCATGCCAAGGTCTGGGGTAAAGCCTATGGCAATGCAAAATTAAACAGTCAAAGTAAAGTAAGTGTCGTTCCAAAAAAATGTAAGGTTTATGAAAACGATAATGTTGTCAATATAACTGATAAAACAGAATAAAAATAGATATGGGGGGCGTGCCTTTTTTATGGTGTATAAACGCATATAAAACGCATTGCTATAAACATATCATAAAAGAGAGAGTAAAATAAAAAAAAGCCGCGCCAAGTGATATGACGCGGCTTTCAAATAGCGATTCTTATTGATTAAAATGAATCATCCACAATGGAGTAATCAGTGCATATATACAAAACGTATCATATTGCAAGTGCTTTATGAGAGATATAAAACTTATCAAAAGGAATGTAAATGTTGCGTATGATCTTTAATCACTCATTTGAATTACAGAGCCTATAAACGCTTTTATGGCTATCAAACAAATTACTCAACATGGCAAAATTGTATGGTATGTACGTATTGGTCACGGTAAACGCATTAGAATACGCGGTACCTATGGAACGCAAGAGTTTGTTGATAACAACAAAAGCACACTTGTCGAGTTACAAGGGCTTATACTTCCTAAATCAAAAACCGGTAAACTTGTTGAAGGTTCATTTGCATGGCTGCTTAAACAATACTTTAACAGCTCTAATTGGCATAGCTACACTAAAGCTACAAAAAAACAAAAAGAATACATTCTTATGAGGATATGCGACTCCATAGGAAATATTCCATACCAAGCAATTGAAAAGAAACATATTATAGCCGGTGTTGAACGGCGTAAAGATACACCAGCAATGGCTAGAAACTTTCTGAAGTCCCTTAATGGTCTTTTTAATTGGGCAATTGATCAAGGTCTTTTGGAAAATAATCCAACTTTAGGCGTCAAAAAACCTCCTCTTAAAAATAAAAGCGGCTTTCCTGTTTGGACAAAAGAAGATGTTGAGAAATATTATCAAAGATGGTCCCATGGTACCCATGAACGCGTTTGGATTGATATTCTTCTGTATACGGGCTTACGTCGTGGTGATGCGGTTCGCATTGGCTGGAAAGATGTCAAAGACAATATTATTCATCTCAAAACAGAGAAAAGTAAATTCCAAACAGATGTCTTTCTACCTATTTTACCGGAATTAGCCAAAACGCTTGAAACTGATCCTATTGGAGAAGAAACATTCATTTGTGGTAAAGAAGGTAAAAAACTAGTTAAAGAAAGTTTTGGCAACCTTTTTCGAGAGGCTTGTAACGTAGCAGAAATAAAAAAATCAGCACATGGCTTAAAAAAATTAGCAGCAACACGCGCAGCTAACTCTGGTGCAATAGTACCACAACTCAAAGCAATTTTTGGCTGGACAAATGATGCTATGGCATCTCTTTACACAAAGAGTGCAGATCGCAAAAGGTTAGCTATAGAGGCGATAAAAAAGCTTCAAAAAGATGAGGGATAGAGGCAAAAAACTCAATAGAATCAAGATTCACCTATTCCCTTATATTAGACATAACTATTTTATTTTACTTGCTTTTTATTTGCCTAATGAATATACTAACAACTTCATGATATTGGTAAAATTATCCGGCGGGCTATTATTAAAAGAATCAGAAAGTTTTTTGTAAAATTCTTTCCACAAACATTTTTTTCAATAAAGCCACCTAATTCATCAGCCTTAACTTTAGCAAAGATATAAGGCATGTGTTTCATTTATTAAAGCAAATTCTTTTCTTTAAAAAGGTTATAGCCTTCTATCTAACAGCGTTTTTGCTGTAAAATTCAAATTATCTATCTGCTCAACTAAAGAACTTTTATTGTTTAGCTTTTGTGCTTTTTTCAAAGAGATGTGGGCTTTCAAGAATAAGCTTTTCTCGTGCTTTTTGTAACTGTTTAATGACTTCATCAATCTTTGACGGAGAACAAAAAGATTCTTGGCTATTCAACAAATGCAGCCTCTCCTTTCCCTCATATAAACATTGCATCTGAGATTGAAGAATTCTAACTTCTTGAAAAAAAAGACGTCCTGTTTCCTTAAAACCATTATTAAGTGCAAAAAGTTGATCAGAAATGGATAGCAGAATTTGTTTTAAAAAACGCTCATTTTCTTGGCGTTTACGATATTCTAAAATAAGAGCATGGCTTATCTCATCTAACTGTTTTTTTGTAGAATCAATTTGACGCAATAAATTTGGTTTTTCCCCCATATCACCTTTTCTCACCTTCACAAGCATAGCATGAATGTCTAATAACTTAATTGCGGAATGAGACAAATAATCAACAACTGTAGGCGTATTAACATAGCGTTTACGTGCAATCATCACAAACTCACCTAATGACTGTTTTTTACATTCATCCCGCTATTTATTTTTCATTTTACAAGACCATTCTAAAGAAAGTGCTAAAAAATATTACCTCCAATACATTATTCGATGGAGCCCCTTCTCTCTTTTCACGATCAACGTGGAATCCGTGGAGAGAGAAAACGTACAGGTGTATAAAGGATAAGATGTGTTGTTTTTTCCAATACACTACTACCATCAGCAAGAAGGGCTTGACTAGGTGACAATTCTGTACCTTGCATAATTGTGGAAGCCAAAGAACCTTCTCGAGAAAGAGCCATCAACGTTGGCGAAGATGCAAAGACATTGTGTGCTCCCCCATCCACATGAGAGAAATCAAGAACAGCTATTCCATTTTTACGCAACATTTCAATATCTGAGCCATCGCCCACACGATGATGTCCACCCGTAAGACGTCCTGAAACCGCAAGAGCTTTATCCGCTCTGGATACTAAAATAGCGGTTGGCTGCGGGAGTTTTTTTATATCATTAAGTTGTCGCTCAAATACATCAACATCAATATCTGGTGCAGCCATTAATAAACTTGTAATACGACGAATAGGCTTATATTTTCCCTGTAACGCTAACGTTCTAAATGCTTCCATTATAACAAAATTGCCCATAGAATGTGCAATAACCGAAATTTGATCAGCATTGGTTTCACTAATAAGTGTTAAAAGCTCTATCAATCCGTCACGGGCAAAATTAGCACTGTCACGATCATAAATATAAAGAGGAACTGATCCGGCCGAAGGCCAAGAATAATGCACAGCGACAACATTTAAAGAATAATCGTGTGTAAACTGTGCTGTACGAAATGTACCATCTGCAAAATTATTATTATACCCATGGATAAAAAGAAAAATTTCTCTTTTTCCTTTTGGCTTTTTTGCTAAAGCAGCATTTAATTGCTGTTTAAACTGTTCTTTATTATCGTATTTTTGCAATGCTACTGCTGCAAAATACTTATCATGCGTAGGTTTATAGGCATTTATTTCAACAACTCCCTTTACATGTTGCTGAGGAATTCCTACGTCAACACGATTATAATGAACTTTATTTGATCGCTCTGCACCATAAGGTTGAGCGTAATTATTTTGCATCATACGACTTGTTGCAACATACACTGGAACGACGGCTTTTGGAGAAACTGGTTTCCCTTCAACTTCCCTTTCTACGGCAGTCATAGAAGGTGTTGCATGCACCCCATGCCAAAGTACAGCACGTGAATCACTACACGCTGATAATAAAGAAATACAAATAAGAAGTGTTAAATATCTCAGAATCATTATACTTCTCACTGCAACTTCACCCCACCTTATAAAAATATAACATTTCAAATGCATAGATAAAGTAATAAAAAACGAAACATTATTGGCAACACACCAACAAATAACATACAAAAAAGATTTTTCTATAATGCCTATAAATCCCCTCTCTCTAACATAACTTCATCTCATTATGGAGAGACTCACTGCTAACTGGTGCGGTCGAGAAGACTCGAACTTCCACGGGTTGCCCCACAGCGACCTCAACGCTGCGCGTCTACCAATTTCGCCACGACCGCACGTGGAAAGAAAAAATCTTGGTTTTTAGCCTTTAACAAATCATAAAGAAAGGTACAAGCCAATTTTCTTTTTCTCATAATTTATTTTATCCGGATGCTTTATAACTTAATAAAGATTAAGAGAAATATGGGCTTTACTATGACCTTTGAACCATCATCATAAAATGTGCTTGTGCCGCTTGATCTTTTTCATAATAACCATGAAAGTTTTTTGTAATTGTTGTAGAGCCCTGTTTTTGGATTCCTCTCATAGCCATACACATGTGCTCAGCCTCAATCAATACTGCTACACCATGAGGCTTCAGATACGTTTTTAACGCGTGAGCCACTTGCGCTGTCATAGCTTCTTGAGTTTGTAAACGACGAGAAAAAATATCTACAACACGTACAATTTTTGAAAGACCAACAATTTTTGCATTAGGAAGATATGCTATATGTGCTTTCCCAATAATTGGGATCATGTGATGCTCACAGTGTGAATAAAAAGGTATATTCTTTACGATTACGGCTTCATTGTATCCTGAAACCTCTTCAAAAACTGTACCTAAGGTTTCTTTAACCGATTGACTATAACCATTAAAAAGCTCGCGATATGCCTTGGCTATACGTTTTGGAGTATCTAAAAGCCCTTCTCTATTTGGATTTTCCCCTATCCATAAGAGTAATGTACGAATCGCTTCTTCCACCTTTTCAATACTCGGACGCTTTTCTTCAGATAAATTTGCGTCTTCTTTAACAACATTACGCATTCAAAAACTCCAAGCTTACTCTATACAAAGCATTTGCTCCATACCTATCTCATTTTGTATAATCTCTATATAAGCGAATTAAAAGTTTAAACAATCACGACTTTCAAAATTTCAGGCAATAGCGCATGATTGATACTATCTATAATGATAAAATACTTAAATATGCTGCACATATAGGCAAAATTGGGCGTCTTAATAATCCTGATGCAACATCAAGAAAACATGCACACCTTTGTGGTTCGACAATCACTGTAGATTTAAAAGTGGAAAATAGTATTATTACCGATTTTGCTCACGAAATACATGCATGTGTGCTAGGGCAAGCTTCAGCTTCACTTTTAGCATCTCATATCATCGGACAAACAACTCAAGATCTTAAAATATTGCGTGAAGTTATCTACCAAATGCTAACGCAAAATGGTCCTTCTCCTCAAGCTCCATTTGAGGATTTTTCTTGCTTACAGCCCATTAAAGACTATAAAGTGCGCCATGCAGCAACACTACTACCCTTTGATGCAACGATAGACTGCATTCAAAAAATTGAAGAAAAATAAATGTTCAAATCACAATCTAGACAAAAAAAGTTGACTCGGAATTACACAGGCACTTGGCAAAAAACACCCGGACGATTATTGGGTATTTTCTTAATACGGTTCTATCAAATAACACTTTCGAGCCTTATAGGCAATCAATGTCGCCATGCCCCGACTTGTTCAGAATATACATATGAAGCGATTGCACGCCATGGGCTTTGGGCTGGTGCATGGATGGGACTCTTTCGTATCATGCGTTGTGGGCCCTTTGGAACAGATGGCTTTGATCCAGTCCCTCCATCGCTTGGAAATTCTTGCTGTTTTTATAAACCTTGGCGTTACTGGAAAATTTCTGACAAACACAACAAATAATCCTTTTCTTTTTTCACATGTATTGATAAAAAATTAGTCTATAAGCTTTTTACTCAATTTTCACGAAACCATCCGCAATCGTTAGCGGAATTGGATTAAAAGGGTGTTTTTATGTCTTGCTCTATTTCTCTTTTTTTTCCCGATGGTTCAAAACGTAATTACCCCGCTGAAATGACAGGCTTGGAATTAGCAGAATCTATTTCTAAATCACTTGCAAAAAAAGCAGTCGCCTATAGTCTTGATGGTATCACGCGAGACTTATCGGATCCATTGGGACAATCTGGTCAAGTAGAGATTATTACCCGAGAAGATTCACGCGCTCTTGAGCTCATAAGGCATGATTGCGCCCATGTCCTTGCTGAAGCAGTGCAAGAGCTCTTTCCTGAAACGCAAGTAACAATAGGTCCTGTCATTGAGAACGGATTCTATTATGATTTTGCACGCCAACAACCTTTCACATTAGATGATCTCACCGTCATTGAAAAGAAAATGCGTGAAATTATCCAACGCAATAAACCTTTTAGAAAAGAAATTTGGTCTCGTGAAAAAGCAAGAAAAGTTTTTTCTGAGAAAAAGGAATTTTATAAAGTTGAACTTATTGATAGCATTCCTGAAAATCAAGATTTAAAAATCTATTATCAAGGGGAGTGGTTTGATCTTTGTCGCGGACCGCACATGCAATCTACAGGGCAAATTGGGAATGCTTTCAAATTAATGAAAGTTGCAGGAGCTTATTGGCGTGGCGATGCCAATAATCCAATGCTCACGAGAATTTATGGAACAGCATTTGCAAATGAAAATGACTTAAAAGCCTACCTCCATATGCTAGAAGAAGCTGAAAAACGTGATCATCGCCGCTTGGGACGTGAAATGGACTTATTTCACTTTCAAGAAGAAGGGCCAGGAATGATTTTTTGGCACAAAAAAGGTTGGAAAATGTTCCAAAATTTGATCAGCTATATGCGTAGACGCCTTGATGATCATCAATATGCTGAAGTTAATGCACCACAAGTTCTCGATAGGTCACTCTGGGAAATATCTGGCCATTGGGGTTGGTATAAGGAGAATATGTTCAAAGTAATTTCAGCAGAAGAAGATTCAGATCATGGGAATGTTTATGCCCTTAAACCAATGAACTGCCCTGGTCATGTGCAAATTTTTAAACATGGTTTAAAATCTTATCGTGATTTGCCTATTAGACTTGCTGAATTTGGACTTGTTCATCGTTATGAGCCTTCAGGCTCTTTACATGGTCTTATGCGTGTGCGTGGTTTTACACAAGATGATGCGCATATTTTTTGTACTGATGAACAATTAGCCGATGAATGTCTCAGTATTAATGATCTTATTTTATCAACTTATGCCGATTTTGGTTTTAAAGAAATTAGTCTTAAGCTTTCAACCCGTCCAGAAAAACGAGTTGGATCTGATGCATTATGGGATCATGCAGAAAGTATCATGGAATCTGTCCTTAAAACGATTGAAACAAAATTTGCAGGACAAATCAAAACAAGCATCCTTCCAGGTGAAGGAGCATTTTATGGTCCAAAATTTGAATATACATTAAAGGATGCTATCGGTCGTGAATGGCAATGTGGAACAACACAAATAGACTTTAATCTCCCTGAACGTTTTGGTGCATTCTATATTGATAAAGATTCAGAAAAACGTCAACCTGTTATGATCCACCGTGCTATTTTTGGATCAATGGAGCGTTTTCTTGGTATATTAATTGAAAATTTTGCTGGACATATGCCACTTTGGCTTGCTCCTGAACAAATTGTTGTTGCAACAATTACATCCGAAGCAAATGAATATGCCCAAAAAATAACAGCAAAACTTAAAGCTGTTGGGCTTTCCGCAACAATAGATCTCCGCAATGAAAAAATTAACTATAAAATACGAGAACATTCTTTACAAAAAGTCCCCGTAATTTTGGTATGTGGCAAACGTGAAGCTGAAACAAACAGCGTAAATATGCGCCGCTTAGGAAGTACAAATCAAACCCTTTTATCTGTAGAAGATGTGATTAAACAACTCTCAAATGAAGCAACACCTCCAGATTTGCAACGTGTAATAAATGCATAATATCACGGAAGATGGTAATACGTTAATTTTTTACTATAAATTTTCAGTTTTTGTACAAAATGAAATAATTTGATATTGTAGTGTGTTTTTGTTTCATGCACAATGACCTGTCACCAGAAAGAATAACGTGCTCTTTCTCTACAAGGTGGATTGGTGAAAAAGTTGAATATAAGCTATGAGCTGTTTAAATGCAAAAATCATAGACAATTGAATATTAATAATAACATTAATCTTTTACCTTTATAATAAAAAAATTCTGCTATTATGATGGATAGATCATTACAATAATTATAGAAACATCAAGCAAGAAAACTGAAAACAAGATTATATTTATTAATAAAAAATATGTAAAATTAGCTGAACAATGATATTTCTTATTCGTAAGATAAGCCCTTATAAAAAGGACAATATATTGATTTATAATGATAATATATCGTTATTCATATTAAATAAGGTTTCGAATATCATAGGCTTCTCTTATTTTTAATATGTTTATGTTGAATCTATCAAAATCATTTGCTTGCACGAAACAAGCGGAATGAGTGCGTGGATAAAAATTATTGAGAAAGGACTTTTAAAATGCCTACAATGAACCGCCTAAAGTGCTAAGAATTGTTGCAGTCATTGAGAACAGGCTATAATTATAATGATGATGCCGACTTGAACCTTCATAAGTATAAAAATAGCGGTACTCAACGAGTTTACCATTAATCATTCACGAGGCATTATGGTAAAATAAGATTAAGAAGCCTTAAGAAACATCTCTTTAAAACAAGCACATGAATTGGTAAGCTAATGGCATTCTACATCCCGCAATCTACACTGATGAGATATTGCCTTAATTTTTATAAAGCCAAATCAAAAAAAATGGCAAAACTCAGCGTTTATTCTTTCTCTTCTTCATGTTTTACTAAATGAAAAACTCTTATAAAAAACTCGTTAAATATACACATACGATATATGACTACTCGCTGAACGTATAAAATTCTGGGCACATCCATAAAACATCTAAATATCTACGAAACACATATAAAATAAAAAAAATATTATTATCGTGCTCTATCAAGAACACGCTTACATTCAATGAGTTCAAACAGAATTTCTTGTAACAATGCTTTATCAGTTTTATCTTTGTAAAGATTCACAGAACCGACAGATGTTTCTCCCTCATTCCTCATGAAACTCAAAAGCCCAAAAGAAGATTTCTTAGGCTTATTGCTAGCATTTTCAGAAGTTTGTCCTGCATGTTTTTTCTCTATGACCACATTCATAGCATCAAGATCACCATTACCCAATGCAGTCACAAAAGCAACACCATTTTCTTTCAAAAGGCGTTGCACACCTTTTATCGTATAACCCTGATCATATAGTAACTGCTTAATACCATTGAGCAAATCAACATCGACCGGACGATAATAGCGCCTTCCTCCCCCACGTTTCATTGGTTTAATCTGCCTAAAACGTGTTTCCCAAAATCTTAAGACATGCTGCGGAAGCTCCAATAACTCCGCTACTTCGCTAATTGTGCGAAAAGCATCAGAGCTTTTATCCATTTTGTAACACCTTATTTAAAACAAAATAAATTACTTCACAATGACTCATTCTGTCTCAATTTCTCAACAAGATTAGTCAAAAATAAGACCATCATTGATACCTTACTCACCAGTCTTTTTCTAAAAAATAAAGACCCTTATTTTATACATTTCTTTAACAAATACCAAACATACCATGGCATTTATTTATGAGATATCATTTTTTCTGTTTTGCACGATGCGAATCTAAAATTCTCTGTTTAAGGACATTGGCAGCCTTAAACGTCACAACACGTCGCGGCGGAATCGGTGCTTCAACACCTGTTTTTGGATTGCGTCCAACACGTTCATTTTTACTGCGAACCTGAAAAGTTGCAAAAGAAGATAATTTAACCGCTTCACCTCTTATAAGTGAGTTGCAAATCTCATCCAAAACCAATTCGACTAAAGCTGCTGATTCAGTATGTGACAAGCCCACTCTTTTACAAACTACGCTCGCTAAATCTGCACGCGTTACTGTCTTACTTGTCATTATAACCACCTATTAAAATATTAAAAATTACAAAATGACTTATACGTTTTCTTGAAATATGGTCAAGTAGCCATAATTTACCAACGAATAAGAATTGCTCCCCATGTAAATCCACCTCCCATGGCTTCTAACATGATAAGATCTCCTTCTTTTATTTTTCCATCGCAAACAGCTGTTGTTAAAGCCAACGGAACTGATGCAGCAGACGTATTACCATGTTGATCAACGGTAATCACAACTTTATCTAGTGAAATTCCCAGCTTTTTAGCAGATGCTTCAATAATGCGCTTATTAGCCTGATGAGGTACAAACCAATCTAGTTGTGAAGAATCCATACCTGCAGCTGCAAAACAATCATCAACCACATCCGTTATCATACCAACAGCATATTTAAAAACTTCTCGTCCTTCCATACGCAAATAGCCTGTCGTTTGTGTTGTTGAAGGTCCACCATCAACATATAGCTTATCTATATAAGCACCATTAGAACGCAATTTCGCAGACAATATACCACGCTCAAAAGCAATACCCCCCTCAGTTTCTAGTGCTTCCAAAATAACAGCACCAGCACCATCACCAAACAATACACATGTCGTACGATCTTCCCAATCTAAAATTCGAGAAAATGTATCGGATCCAATAACTAAAATTCTTTTAGCTCCCCCACACCGTAAATAAGAATCTCCTGTTGTTAAAGCAAAAATAAAACCAGAGCAAACAGCTTGAATATCAAAAGCAAATCCATGGCTCATTCCCAAAGCATGCTGAATTTCAACAGCAGAAGCAGGAAAAGTACGATTCGGGGTGGACGTTGCTAAAATAATACAATCGATGTCTTTTATTGTTAAACCAGCATTTGTAAGTGCTGCTTGCGCAGCCTCAACTCCTAAAGAAACAGTTGTTTCATTTTCACTGGCAATATAACGTTGGCGTATTCCTGTACGCTGAACAATCCATGAATCTGACGTTTCAACAAACTTTGCAATCTCTTCATTTGATAAACTTCTTTTCGGCAAAGCACTTCCTACACCACGTATAATTGACCGAATCATTCAGCTCTTACCTTTTCTTCAAATTTTTCATTTCTATTATAAGAGCTTATCATAAGGACTCTCCATTCATCACCACTTCATCTTCTTGGTCAAAAAGTGTTTCTTTATTTTCATGAAATCGCCGTAAATCAGCCGTTATTTTTTGTAAAAGTCCGTTATTAACCATTTTATAACCAACGCGGATAGCAGAAGCAAAGCCATTAGCGTTAGCACTGCCATGACTTTTTATAACAACACCATTCAAACCTAAAAGCACTCCTCCATTCACCCTATCAGGATCCATTTTATGTTTCAGTATACGAAAAGCACCCCGTGATAAAAAATAACCAAGAGATGTTAAAAAAGAACTGCGCATTGCAGAGTTTAAAATCTCTCCTATCTGTCGCGCGGTTCCTTCTGCGGTTTTTAAAGCAATATTACCAGAAAACCCCTCTGTCACAACAACATCGACTGTTCCTTTTCCAATGTCATTGCCTTCAACAAATCCTTTATATTCCAATCCTTCTAATTGCACTTCACGCAATATCATTCCTGCTTTTTTTATTTCATAAAGTCCTTTAACCTCTTCCACCCCCACATTTAAAAGCCCAACACTTGGTCTTTCAGTGTGATATAAAGCGCGAAACATACCTGCTCCCATAACCGCCAAATCAACCAACTGACTAGCAGAGGCACCAATTGTTGCTCCAATATCTAAAACAATACTCTCACTGCGCAGTGTTGGCCAGATACCCGCAATACCAGGACGTTCAGCCTCTGCAAGCATTTTCAAACAAAAATAAGACATGGCCATGAGTGCACCCGTATTACCAG
This sequence comes from Bartonella sp. AA9NXGY, assembly GCF_042196845.1. Lineage (NCBI taxonomy): Bacteria > Pseudomonadati > Pseudomonadota > Alphaproteobacteria > Hyphomicrobiales > Bartonellaceae > Bartonella > Bartonella sp. AA9NXGY. The sequence continues at coordinate 170,364 of NZ_JBHIRB010000003.1, read as the reverse complement.
CAGAAATGCAAGCATCAGCTTCACCATTTTTTACCGCTTCAATGGCGTACCACATTGATGATTTACCACGTCCATTACGAAGTGCTTGGCTTGGCTTTTCATCCATGCGTGTATAACTTTCTGTAGGGCAAAAGCGCGATACAGAATCCAAACAGGGATATTTTTTTAAAACCGGACGAACAGCCTCCTCTACTCCATAAAATAGAAAATAAATATTTGATAAATATTTTTGTACAATTGCTGCTCCTGCAATAGCTGCTTCTGGACCGTAATCACCGCCCATGACATCCACAGAAATTCTAATCACGCTTGCATATCCCACATCTTTTCATTTACATCTTTAAATACATATTATGATTTTTAGCTCCTGAATACTCACACAGCACATCTTGCGAAAATCGCTCCGCAGAAAATACCGTTTAGCATACAATAGATATTTTTTGTATGTTTCTGCAATCACTTCCAATTTTTCAAAACAGAAAATGGAGAGAATTTTCGCTCTGCTTCTTCTAAATTTTCAACCATATTCATCTTTATCCCTTCTTTACGTGGATAATGATTAATAGACAACTCAAAAAACTCTTCCATGATTGCGCCAATATCAATTTTATCATCATAAAACACTTCAGGAGTATCAAGCCCCTCCACATCTAAAAACAATTCCCCTGTATCCTCTGATATTTGGGGCTTCATCAAATTTGAATCTTCAGGAACAAAAACAACCTCAATATTTTCACAAAGGATATTTTCTAATGGTTCTAATGTAACAACACATAACTGTAGTATACGCGCTTGCAACAGACCTTTTATACGCACTCCGCGTTTTTTCCACGGGAAAATATGGAATTTTCCCTCACAAGATTTTACTTCAATTAAATCATGGTTCTGGGCTAAATGTGTACATTCTTTTTTGTTTGCACAAAAATGAACCCTTATACCTTTAGCAGGGAGAGAACGTACAGATATTGGATAAGCCAAAGCAAATGTCATTTGAGGAACATTTTGAACATTCATTGACAACTCCCAAACATAAAAACGCGTAAAGCAATATGTTTTTATTTATCTCAAGTATTTATGCATTTTTTTCTTTTCTAAAGAAATTCTATATGGCATAATTTGCTTTATAACAGGGAAACTCAGTGTAAGCTACGGTAGATTAAGTTAAAATTAGAAAAAACTTGAGGTTGCCTTCTTGTCCTACATCTCAGTATAAAAAGGAGATACCATTGTTTCAAATGCCTCACATAATAGCCTTAATCAAACGTAAATTATTGATTGGTCTATCAATAGCAAGCATAGGAATGCTTGCTGGGTGTAGCCTTCTTGATTCTTCAGGTTCGAGCCAAATTTATAGAGAAGGCTATGTTCTTGATAAAAATGCTCTAAGTTCTATCTCTATTGGCTCAAGTCAAGAGCAAGTTCTTTTAACTTTAGGGACCCCTTCATTAAAAACAAAATATGATAATGAAGTTTTTTATTACATCTCACAGACACGTTATCGTGGGATGCAGTTTATGAAAACAAAGATTATTGATCGCAAAGTTTTAGCCATTTACTTCAATAAAAATAATCAGGTTGCAAAAGTTGCAAATTACGGATTACAAGACGGTCAAGTGTTTGATTTTATTACACAAACAACGCCAACTGTAACGAAAGAACATCCTTTCTTAATTCAAATTATAAAAGGCCCTGTGAATTTGCCACCCCATAACTAAATTATATAGTCTGCATACCGTTTCAATATTATAGGTCTGATAATATCAGATCTATAATAGGGATTTGTACCTCTTAGAGGCGGACTTTTTTTGCCATACTGTCGAGAACTGCATTAACAAGTTTTGGCTCATCACCTTCAAAAAACGCCTTTGCTATGTCAACATATTCATTCATGACAACTGCAACGGGAACATCTTTACGGTTGATCAACTCCCATAAACCTGCTCGTAAAATTGCTCGCAATATAGAATCAAGACGTGAAAGAGACCACTCTGCAGAAAGCTGTTGATGAAGCAGCGGATCAAGCTGCTTTTGATCTTTTACAACACCCGTTATAATAGCCAAAAACCATTGAAAATCAGCTTCAAGATATTGGTCTCCATCAATATCTTTTCCCAAACGATAAGCCTCATACTCAGCTGCCGTTTCCATCACCCCCGAACCCACGATATCCATTTGATAGAGTGCTTGAACTGCAGCGAGTCTTGCTGCTCCACGTTTATTGGCTGAACGCGGAAAATGTCTGCTTTTTATATCAGCCATATTTAACGATTATCTCCAAATCTCTTTTTTAGAGCGATCATACATAAAGCAGCTTCAGCCGCAAAACCACCTTTATTTTTGTCATCTAGTTTTGCACGCACCCATGCTTGTTCTTCGTTTTCAACAGTCAAAATACCATTTCCAATAGCCAAGTGCTGATGAACAGTTAAATCCATCAATGCACGACAAGAATCATTAGCAACAATTTCAAAGTGATATGTTTCACCCCGAATAACACAACCAAGAGCAACATAACCATCATACGATATCTTGTTTTGTTCAGCAAAAGCTATTGCACTTGGTATTTCTAATGCTCCAGGAACCGTTACAACATCATAACTTGCTTCAGCTTTTTGCAAAGTATTCACTGCACCTCTCAAAAGTGCATCAGAAATCCCCTCATAAAAACGTGCCTCAACAATCAATACGTGAGGCTTTTTACCTATCTCTTTCATCATAATGGAATTCCACAAAAAACGAATCAAAAAAATCAAAGTTATAAAGCATAAAATTCTGAAAACGATCAATAGAGTGTTGGCTTATTCATCTTCTCTTTTTAAAGTAAAAAGTTTTGCAGCATAACGAGCAAGTTGATCAATTTCCAAATTGACCCGATCTCCAATTTTAGCTTGTCCCCACGTTGTCATTTCAAGTGTATGGCGAATAATAAGAACATCAAAAACACAATCCTCAACACCATTAACAGTCAAAGATGTCCCATTAAGTGCAATAGATCCCTTATTAACAATGAAAGGCATAAATTGTCTTGAAACTTTTAAATAAAAGCGAATTGCATCCCCTTCATTTTTTTGATCAATGATTTCAGCCAAACCATCAATATGACCAGAAACTAAATGTCCTCCCATTTCATCACCCAATCGAAGCGAACGTTCCAAATTAACAAAAGTTCCTTTTATCCATTGTGCAAGATTCGTTAAACGTAATGTTTCTTCCCACGCCTCGACAACAAACCAATTGGAATCTTCTTGCTTTAATCCTCGCTCTACAATTGTCAGACAAATTCCTGAACAAGCAATTGACGCCCCAATTGCTAAGCTTTCTATAGCATAGCGGGTAGAAATCTTTAAACGCATCCCCTGCTTTAAAGGTTGAACATCTTCAACACAACCAATATCCGTTATAATTCCTGTGAACATAATGTCTTACGTCTCCACTTATAAAAACGGTCATTTCCAAACATTCTTGTCTCAATCTCATGAAACTGCGAGAGATAATTTCCAAAATGAGGGGCTTCAATACGATTTTTGCCTAAAACAATGGGGGTATGAAAACATATCAAATGATCAACACAACCAGCATTCAAAAATTTTTCCCCTGTCTTGACACCCCCTTCCAATAAAACACTATTAATCCCATGTTTATAAAGCATCTGTAAAAGAGCAAAGGGTTCTACACAACCATTGTTCATCTCGACCGAATAAACAGACACACCATATTGCTCCAATGCATTTTTTTTGCTTTTCTTTGAAATATCCACATCACAAATAACCCATGTAGGAATTTTTATGGCTGTTTGGACAACTTTTGCATCAAGGGGGATAGATAAATCTGCATCCAAAATAATACGAATTGGTGAGCGCATCTCCATCCCTGGCAAGCGGCAATTGAGTTGTGGATCATCTGCTAATATAGTACCAATACCAACGAGGATAGCATTATTTTGAGCACGTAGAATATGCGTATGGGCATGAGAAAGTGTTCCACTAATTTTTACGCTGCCCTTCTCTCTTTTTCCAACACCATTATCGGCAGAAATTGCCATTTTAAAAGTGACCGCACAGCGTTGTATCTTCCTTATGCACCAATGCGTCCATAAGGATTCAAAAGCCTCTTCAGCTAAAATGCCCTCAACCACTTCAATACCCGCCGCTCGCAAAAGAGCAATACCATGACCATCAACACGCTTGTCACAATCAGTCAGCGCAATAACAACTCGAGAAACACCTGAATCAATAAGCGCATTCACACACGGCGAAGTTTTTCCATAATGCGCACAAGGTTCTAAAGTAACATAAGCAGTCGCTCCTTGAGCCAAAGAACCTGCCATGTGTAAAGCTTGCACTTCCGCATGAGGACTCCCATGAATAGCTGTTACGCCATAGCCAACAATAAAAGCCCCCACAGCACCATTATCGTTTCGCACAATTAACGTACCAACGGAAGGATTCTCACCTGTAAGACCGACATGACGTTCTGCTAAACGAATAGCTGCAGCCATAAACCGTTCATCTTGCACTTTTTTATTCATCAAAACGAGATTCTGTATCCGCGATACCCTTTGACAATTCATCTATAACATCGTGAAAATCGCTTGCATTACGAAAATCTCGATACACAGAAGCAAAACGAATATAAGCAATATCATCAATTCTTTTCAATGCTTCCATCACAAGATGCCCAATTTTTTCTGAAGAAATCTCTGGTTCTCCCAAACTTTCAAGCTGGCGTACAATGCCAGAAATTGCTCGTTCAATATGATCAGGATCAATATTGCGCTTACGTACAGCCACATCAACTGATCGCATTAACTTATCACGATCGAAGGGTTCACATCGTCCACTTTTTTTAGCAACCAAGAGCTCACGCAACTGAACACGTTCAAAAGTTGTAAAACGACCACCACAAACGGAACACACACGGCGGCGGCGAATCACTGCCCCCTCTTCTGCTGGACGAGAGTCTTTGACCTGTGTATCCTCATATTGGCAGTAAGGACAGCGCATCCTTTGTATCCTTAACGAGTGGTAAGATAAGAGTAAAGAGGAAATTGATTCGTTATATCTTTTACCTTTTTCTCAACAGCCATTTCAACGGCATGATTATCTTCATCACTTTTTGCACTCCGAAGACCATCAAGAACTTCTGAAATCAGATGACCAACTTGAATAAACTCTTTTTCTAAAAAACCACGCGTCGTGGCAGCAGGTGATCCCAAACGAATTCCCGATGTTATAGATGGCGTTTCAGAATCAAAAGGAATGCCATTTTTATTGCAGGTAATATGAGCGCGTCCCAAAGCCAATTCAGCACGTTTACCTGTTAGATTTTTAGAACGTAAATCAACCAACAACAAATGATTATCTGTACCACCAGAAACAATATTAAAACCATTACCCTGTAATGTTTTTGCTAAAGTTTTCGCATTAGCGACAACATTGGCACTGTAACTCTTGAAAGAGGGACGCAAAGCCTCCTCAAACGCAACAGCCTTTGCGGCAATCACATGCATTAAAGGACCACCTTGAAGACCAGGAAAAATTGCAGAATTAATTTTTCTGGATAAAGCCTCATCATTTGTCAATATTAAACCACCCCGGGGACCTCGAAGCGATTTATGTGTTGTTGTTGTTACAATATGCGCATGTGGAACAGGTGAAGGATGCACGCCACCAGCAACAAGACCAGCAATATGAGACATATCAACGAGTAAATGAGCACCGATTTCATCTGCAATTTCACGGAATCTTTCCCAATCCCATAGCCGTGGATAAGATGAGCCCCCTGCTATAATAAGTTTTGGCTTACGTTCTTTTGCAAGCTGCTCAACCTCATCCATATCAATAATCTGATCTTCTTGACGCACACCATAGGAAACAACATCAAACCATTTTCCTGACATATTAACAGGTGAACCATGCGTAAGGTGACCTCCAGCATTTAAATCCAACCCCATAAATGTGTCACCAGGCTGAAGTAAAGCTAAAAAGACAGCTTGATTCATTTGGCTACCAGAATTAGGCTGTACATTCGCAAACGCAGCACCGAAAAGCTGTTTTGCCCTTTCAATAGCTAAATCTTCAACGACATCAACAAATTGACACCCACCATAGTAGCGCTTTCTTGGATAACCTTCTGCATACTTATTGGTTAAAACAGACCCTTGCGCTTCAAGGACCGCTCTTGAAACAATATTCTCTGAAGCAATCAGCTCAATTTCATGTTGTTGACGCTCAAACTCCCCTCTAATTGCGTCAAAAATTGCACCATCAACAGTTTGTAAATTATCATTAAAAAAGCGCTTTTGTGCGTCATTTTCTTGCTGAGTCATAAAACACATTCCTAACATAAAAAAATAAAGTCAAAGAACGATAACACAGCAAACCATGCAAACCAAACATTTTAAACTACTTACACTCAAAAATAATGAGGCAAATATTTATCTTATTCTTTGTTATAAAAACAGCGAAAAACTTTCCTCTCGAGAATAGTAAAAAATGAGATTACATTTCTTTTTTTACACTCTTATTTGTTTACACCTTTTACAAAAAATATCTATAATCTAAAGAAATTCAATAATTTAATGATTAAAAATAATTTATAATGTGAAAAGCTGAATATAATAGGCAAAGTTAATACGAAGGCAAATAAGAATGCTAACCAAAGTTTTTATTGATGGTGAACATGGCACAACCGGACTACAAATACAAAAACGCTTAGAAAGACGTACAGATTTAAAACTACTCTCTCTTGCTCATAAAGATCGCCATAATGTTCATCTGCGACAAGACTATCTTAATCAAGCCGATATTGCTATTTTGTGTCTTCCAGATGATGCTGCACGCGAAACGGTTCATTGGCTTCAAAAAAATAAAAACATTAGGATTATTGATAGCTCGACAGCCCACCGTGTTGCACCAGACTGGGTTTACGGTTTTCCTGAAATGACAGCAGGACAAAGAAAGCGCATCCAAGCAGCACATTATATAACCAATCCCGGATGCTATCCTACCGGTGCCATTAGTTTGATTCGCCCACTCCGTGAAGCAGGACTGCTAGACGCCGATTATCCTATCTCGATTAATGCAATCTCCGGCTATACCGGTGGTGGAAAACAGTTGATTTTACAAATGGAAAATCAATCTCAACAAAATATTCAGGGCAATTATTTTATCTATGGTCTTAATCTTGAACACAAACATGTGCCAGAAATTAAAATCTATGGACAAATCAATCAAACCCCAGTTTTTATACCAAGTGTGGGTCGTTTTCCCCAAGGAATGATTGTGAATCTTCCTCTGCATCGCCATTTATTCACAAAATCAGCAAACTGTTCTGATTTGCGCGAAATTCTCGCAAACCATTACGATGGACAAAATACCATTTTAGTTGCATCACAAGAAGAAACTGCTTCACTTCAAAGACTTAATCCAGAATGTTTAGCCAATAAAGATGGTATGAAACTGTTCGTATTTGGAAATGATCATGAAGGTATTTTTAATCTCAGCGCCATATTCGATAATTTAGGAAAAGGCGCATCAGCTGCAGCTATCCAGAACCTCGATTTAATACTTGCAAGCGACTAAACCTCCCTACCCACAAGCTTTTATTCAACAGCACAATATGCCCCTTTTGTTGCTCGCCAATGCGCAACAACAAAACACAACACGACTAATGCCATACTTTGATGAATGAGCCCCAAACTTATCGGAACCTCATGTAATAGTGTCAAAATACCTAAAAGTGCTTGGATAATAATCATAACACAGATAAGAAATGCACGACGAGAGTGGGTTGAACGGGGAACATTTTTTTGTACATAGAAAGCATGAATAGCCGAGGCAATCAATAAAAAATAAGCAAAAAATCTATGAATAAACTGAACCGTTAAGGGATTTTCGAATAAATTGAGCCAAACAGGACGATGCTGTAACAATCCATCAGGAATAATCTGACCATCCATAAGGGGCCATGTATTATAGACTTTTCCAGCATGAAGCCCTGCAACCAAAGCACCCCAATAAATCTCTATCAAGACGAGAATAACGAGCCATGCCGCAAAATATTGCACCTTTTTATTTGCTGGTTTTTCTGAATATTCTGCAAGCCCTCGAGATAAATAAGTAACAAAAATAATCACAAAACATGCCGTTATAAGATGAAATGCCAAACGATATTGGCTCACACTTGTTAAATTACTTTGTCCAATCCCTGAAGCAACCATCCACCAACCAATAAAGCCTTGAAAGGCGATAAGAATAGGCACAACAATAATCGGGAGTAAGATATTTTTTTCAACACGTTTAGTTGCCCAAAACCAAATGAGCCCTAATAAAGCGACAAGACCAACAAGACGCCCAAGAACACGATGCGCCCACTCCCACCAAAAAATGACCTTAAAAGCACTTAAAGTCATATCAGGATTAAGCAGCTTATACTGTGCTATCTGTTGATATTTTAAAAATTCCTCTTGCCATTGATCCACACCAATCGGTGGAATAACGCCATGTATTGGCTTCCATTCCGTTATCGATAATCCTGATCCCGTCAAACGAGTAGCGCCTCCCACTAAGACAATTGCTAAACAAAGCAATAAAATAGAGTAAAGCCACATCTGTATTTGTTTTCTATTTTTCTTTTGCACAGGCGTTAAAATGCTATTGTTTAATTCCTTTACTGCCATCTCTGATTGCCCCACGCTTCTCTCCAACTAAAATGCATTTTAAAATTTAAACATTAACTCTGTTATCTATTTTAGTATGTACTACAACTTTAGCAAAAAACAAGCGTACCACTATAACATGCGATACATATTTCTTTTTTACGAAGCTTATGATGCTACAACGCGATAAACAGTCTTTGGAAAGCTGTCTACCATACGCATCATCCATTCTTGTTCATTAAGAACAGTATTACAAATATAATAGTCTGTTAGCTCTGCAAATTGCTCAACCCCATATTTTGGTTCGCTTGCCATCTCTAGGATGATAAAATCATATTCTTTTTTAAATTCTTGTAATATATGAAAAATATCATTTGAAAAATCTTGTGCTGAAATAGCACTTGTTAACCCCTGAGGAAGAATATCAACCCCCGTATCATAATCACGGTAAATAACATCATGCAACTTGGCATTGCCCGTTAAAATATCACTCAGTCCGCGATGTGGGCCAATGACTTTCTCTATTTGTTGACCAGAAATATCGACCAACAAAATTGTTTTGTTCTCTTTTGTGAGATGAAGTGAAAGCTTTGCCGCTGTCCGTGCAGCTTCTGGTCCAATGATTGAAATAATGGTTGAAGCACGCCATTTCAAAACATCAGATAATCCCTCTATCGTAATAAAAGCTTCAAAATTTTTCATTTCTTGAGAGACTAAAATACTCTCATTCTTCTTAAGACCATTTTCTTTTGATCTCAAATCCTCTTCTGAGATTTGGTCTTTTTTCCTTTTAAAGCACGGATAGAATAACAATATTCCTAGCAAAAGAGTAAGGAAACTGGCCAATGCACTCACAAGAATATTTTTTCCATAAAGAGCCATAAAAGAAATTGGTGCTAACGTTGTTGGCACGACCACGTGGATATTTGTATTTTGTAAGAGAAAAGGATCATCACTCAATCTCCGATATGAATCAATAATTTTTTCTCTTCGTTGAGCAGACTTGCTCATCGCTTCATTTTGGGCATCGACTGCTGCTTTTATTTTATTTTCAAACTCGTTAAATATTTCATTCAAAGATTGGGATTGATCTTTTACAAAAAAACTCACCCTTTTTTGAAGCTGTTTTTCTAATTCCGTTGCAATAACCTCATCTGAATGAACTTGATAAACGATTTGTAAAATTTTATTTTTTAATTGATGAGAAACTGTCTCTAATTCTGCAGTCATCGCTTTAATTTGAGGATGTGTCCACCCTAATTGTGCAGCCATATGTGCTCTTTGTGTTTCCAAGAGATCACGTTTAGATTCCAGAGCAGCAATTGCTGAATTGCCTGCAATAAACGATAAAGACAGTAAAGACTGCCCATTTTCACGCATCATGTTAATCGTTGAATTCAAACTTGTTAAATGAATACGTTTTAAAGTTGCTTGCGTTAATTGCATCGAAAGATCATAAAGCTCTGTTTGTTTTACACCACGCTGAATAAAAGAATCAATAGATTTACGAAATTCCTGCACGATATTAAGGATTGCAATATTATCATATTGTTTGTCTTCTAATTTATCATTTAACAAGAATTGTTTCTGTTTTATGATTGCTTGTGAAAATGCGGAAAACCAAGTTTCCAACCCACGTTGAGCTGCTTCAAGTGTCTCGGCTTCAAAAGTAAGATCGATAAAATCACCATGACGCGATAAACGGATATTTTCATGATTTTTTTTCTTATAAGAAGCACTTAAAGAAAAATTCGAATCATTGAAGAACATAGGCTGTGAAAACAAAAAGGCGATAACATTGTCTTGCTTTTTAATTGGTAATGGCTTTCCTACAGAATCAGATAATGAAAATGTTAAAGTTGCTTGGTAACCACGGGGCTGGACAAAATAATACAACCAAATCAAAGATACACATAGCATTTGTAATAGCAAAACAATCAAAATGCTTCGCCATACGGTACGTACGAATAGTCTTTTATTACATGTAAGACTCATCTTTATTTTAACCAGCAAAATACTTCTTCATATTGTTTTATTAAGAGAAAGTAGTAACTATCCTCTTAACTTGCTGTCATATTATTTTGAGATAATAAAAATATAAAATTTAAGCACAAATGTTCAACAATAGCTTTAAAGAACTTAATTCATATTTTTTTTGAGGCTCTCTAGTTGTTTTTTTGCTTCAGAAGTAACAACCGCTCTAATGGTAATAGACCCATCATCATGCCCTTCTTGCACTATTTCCGCAGAGTTTTCATAAAACCAATCAATAAGCGACATTTCATGAGGTTGTAAAAGATATTCAATGCTTTGCACCTCTCCAAAAATTCGCTTTTCAATGGCTCTTAATAATTGATCGAGTCCATCCCCCTTAAGTGCTGATACCATGAGAGCAGGATTTAATCGCGTCTTTGCGCTTGTTTGTAAAACATTCAATGCTTGCTCATCTAACATATCAATCTTATTCCAAACTTCTATGATATGCTCCATATCATCAATATCGATATCAAGACTTGAAAGCACTTCTAAAACATCTTGGGCATGTGCTCGATGATCAAGATCTGACATATCTCTTACATGAAGAATGAGATCTGCTTCAACCACTTCTTCAAGGGTTGCTCTAAAAGCTGCAATCAAATTCGTTGGCAAGTTAGAAATAAACCCTACAGTATCAGACAAAAGAACAGTTTTTCCATGGGGAAGCACAACTTTGCGCAAAGTCGGATCAAGCGTTGCAAATAACATATTCTTTGCTAAAACATCTGCACCGCTTAAACGGTTAAAAAGAGTTGACTTTCCTGTATTCGTATATCCTACCATTGCTACAACAGGATAAGATGTTTTTTTCCTTTTTGCTCTATGAAGTGCACGTGTTTTAATAACCGTTTGCAATTCGCGGCGAATACGAATAATTTTCTCTTGTAAAAGACGCCTATCTGCTTCAATTTGCGTCTCACCAGGTCCACCTAGGAAGCCACGCCCCCCGCGTTGCCTTTCCAAGTGCGTCCAACTCCGCACAAGCCTCCCTTTTTGATAGGACAAACGCGCTAACTCTACTTGCAAAACTCCTTCTTTTGTTCGTGCACGATCCCCAAAAATTTCAAGAATCAAAGCCGTTCTATCGATAACTTTGCAATTCCATAATTTTTCTAAATTACGCTGCTGTACTGGCGTTAAAAAGTGATCTACAATCGCAAGCTCAATAGAATATTCATCTATATAACAGGTTAACGCATCTACTTTACCTTTTCCAAAGAGAGTCGCAGAGCGAGGCGTTGCAATATTAATCGTTTCATAATTAACAACTTCTAACCTTATAGCACGCGCTAACCCCAATGATTCTTTAACACGAGAAGATATAGAACACTCTCTCAAAGAGCTTTCACTTCTATTTTCTTGAAAAATCGGTATCAGAACAAGTGCGCGCACCTGTTCTGTATTCTGCGAAAATACCCCTCCTAATCTCTCATTTTCATTTATCATAGCAATCTAAGTACTTTTAAATGGGATAAGAGGTCTATCTTAAAATGATATGTTTACTCAGGACTTTCACCCTCAAACATCTGTACAGGCTGTCCAGGCATAATCGTAGAAATAGCATGCTTATAAACCAATTGCGCGTGTCCATCTCGGCGCAAAAGAACACAAAAATTATCAAATGAAGTTACAATACCCGTGAGTTTAACGCCATTGACAAGAAAAATTGTAAGGGAAATTTTTTGCTTACGCACCGTATTTAAAAACACATCTTGCAGGTGTTGTGATCGCTCTGCCATTATTCTTACACCTTTATCTAGATTGCATAAAAATATTCGTGCATGCATATCGACTGAAAAATATCCAATTGTCAACGTAGAAGCTTAAAAATTCAGCAACAAACAACTGAAATTAGAGAAAAAACGGCTCTTTAAGACAATAATAAAGTACAACTTACGAAAAGCTATATTAAATTAAAAATTTTTCCACGTTTACTTTTTTATGAGCTTACAATTCAAAGGCATACTTTTATACATCCTAAGCTATTACGGACTATATGTGATGATGAATCTGCTTCGTTTAGAATCAATAAAAGTAAGCGGACAACAACATTTATTAACGATTATCGATATTAAAGAAAGGCATTCGCACCTTACTGTATATATAACCGCTATTAAATTGTCCTTATTTCAAAGACTACCGGCTTATAAAGCTTTCTATAAACACAAGTTGTAAACAGTATTTTTGTTTTAGTTAGATTTAAATAATAAATTGTTTTTACTATATTTTATAACATTTTTAAACAGGGTACAAGAAACCGCGTTAACTTTATCTTGATAAGTTTTTAAAATTTTTCCCTAAGCATATTCCTTTCTAAATAATTAACAGCTAGTATGTAGAAATTATGTGGAAGAGGACGTATCCCTTTTCCGGCTGTAAGAGTACGAGGCGAGTATGGCACGCAGAACAAAATTGCAAACATTTGAAGTTGAAGTTGAAGAAGCCCTCACAAAAGCTATGAACTTTGATTTCGATGACACAGGATTTGAAACGATATCATCCAATAATTCTGAAAATGTTGTTAATGTCGATGATCTGATTCAAAAAATTGCAATGGCAGAAGAAGAATTTTTTGCTGAAAACGGTACGTCAACTTTTGTTTCTAATATTCATGATGAAGCTGTTATTGATAAATCCGTTGTTGAACAGCTTTTTGCTCCAAAACCTTCACCTGATATTTCAGGTGGAACTGTTCATAATACATTATTGCCTACAAAACTTCTTCCCGCAAATGATGATATAACAACCCCTGTAAATTTTGGACCATTCAAGCAGCGTTCTTCCTCTCGAGTCTACTGGTATACAACAGCGCTTAGTGCTTTATGGGCAACGGGAGGAGCTTTTATTGCGCACAAGCTCGCACCTACCGGACTCAGCTCCTTATCCAATATCAGCACTTTTGTTACCTCCCCAACAGGACTTGCTTTAGCAGCCGGAACAGCAATTCCTATCCTTATATCTTGGGGCGTTGCTCAATTAACAAAACGTTCAAACGACTTGCATAATATTGCGCTTCTTATGACCAATGCTGCACAGCGCCTTAGTGAACCACAACATCTATCTGAAAAACAAGCTATCGCTATAGGGCAAACCATTCGTGAAGAAGTAGCGGCAATGAACGAAGGTATTGAACGTACTCTCGGACGTGCTGTTGAACTTGAAGCAATCATACAAGGTGAAGTTCACAATCTAGAACAAGCCTATGCTGAGAATGAATCACGCATTCACACATTAATCAAAGAATTGAGTAACGAACGCATAGCCATTTTGAATCATGCAGATCGCGTACAATCAACAATTAAAGGAACCCAAGAACAACTGAGTGATGAATTTGGTTTGGTTACCTCTAACATTGTAACCAATGTTGAAAAGCTTGCACAAACCCTTTCTCAAACTTTACAAAAACAAGGCGAAGACCTCGTTGAAAAACTTTCCTATGCCGGTGATGGCGTAACAAATCAGCTTGTTGAAAAATTTAACAAAACAACAACACAAATTCAGCAGAAAAACACGGAATTTTTTCATGAATTAGGAAAAAACTTCGATGGCTTTGCAAAACGATTTGATCATAATGAAAAACAAATAGAAAAAACTTTTAATGAAACAGCTGAAAAAGCAGAAGTACATGTTGCTAAAATTGCAACACATATACAAGCAGTAACAGATCAAACTTTGCACGCTGTTGATGAAAAGTTTAAAGCCTTGGATAAAGCTCTTATTGATCGTAATAATCAATCTCTACAGAATTTTGATGAGAAGATCTTAAAGCTCGACGACCAAGCACATAAACTCTCTTCTAAATTTGATAACGTAACCTCGCAAGCAATTGGAGCCTTTGAACAACGTTTAGCAACTGTTGATCTTTCTCTTAAAGAACATAGTGATTCCATCATTGATTCCTTTATAGAACGCAGTCAGGCTTTAGAGGATAATGCTGAAAAACTTGGTAACTTCTTGGAAGCTCATGTCTTGAAAATAAATGAGAACCTCCAAGAAAAAACAGCAGACATTACCCATGCATTTACAAATGGACGTGAAGCTATTCTTTCTGCAATTGATAAAAGTAAGGAAAGTCTGAGAGAAGAAATTCAATATGTCGACAATGCCATTGTTGATATCATACAAGAACGTTCACAAGATTTTAAAGTACAACTTTCTGATCAACGAGCTCTTATGGCAGACATGCTCGATAACGAGAAAAATAAAATTGCGGATACATTAAGAAATCAAATTGATGTTTTGTCCCAAAATACTTCTCATATTGAAAAAGTTTTGGCTGATAATGTTCAAGTCGTTGATAAACAAGCTGAAAATCATATTACAAACATCATTCAATGCACTGAAAAGTTACAAGATGTCATTGTACAAAGTTGTAATACAACCCAAGATGCTTTAGAAGCACAAGCGAGAAATATTGATATCCGTGCCGATGCTCTGCGCGATTCTTTAGCGATTAATAGTTTTTCTCTCAATGAAGTTCTTGCCGATCAAGCACGCACACTTGAACAACGCATGGAAACAATCCATAATCTCATTGCAAAAAGTGATATACGTGTCGATGTTGCATTGAAACAACAAATAGATTTAGTTGAGAGTGCAATTGTCGCCAATAATAAAAACATTACTGAAACGGTTCAAGATCATATCAAAAACCTTGAAAGCCATGCCGAAATTTTAAAGAATACTCTCTCTCAATCGAGTGGTGTTTTCTTTGAAACCCTTGAAACACGTATGGAATCATTCGATACAGATCTAGAAGATCGTGCACACAAAATTTTTGAACGGACAACAACGCTAGAGGAAACATTATCTGAAAAATTTAGCCAAATCTGTGAAGCCATTGATATGCAAACATCTGTTATTGAGGAACGTTCTGACACATTAAAAACGTCTCTCATGATTAATAATGAGCAAAGTCAGATAATTCAACAAGCGCTGGAAAGCAGTGTTGACAATATGCGTGTAACCTTAGAAGACTCTGTTAATACAGTGACAGATAACCTGCATAATAAGATTATAAAAGCTTCTGATATTCTTTCTTCTACGAGTGAACAAATTCTTTCATCTGTTACAAATATTACTGCACAAGCAGAAAATATTCTCTCAGAATCAGGCAATCGCATTGTATCAAATGTCAAAAAAACTGTTTATGATACCAGTGAAAAAGTTCTGTCAGTTCTGTCTGAACAAACAGCGCATACTGTCGAAGCTTTCGCAACAGCCAGCCATAATGCACAAGCATTATTGAATGAAACTATTCACACATCAACAACAGCAATAGAACAAGTTCTTAATGAACGCTGTGATGTTCTTCATCACTCTATGCAAAATCTTAAAAATAATTTAGGATATCAGCTCTCTGATGTAACGAGCCGTCTGGAAGATGCTGGAAATCAAACAACAACACAAATTTCACAACATGTTGGAAAAATAACAGAGCTTACAAATCACTTAAATCAAGCAGCGCAAAATACGACAGAATCAATTGATTCTTTAACACAGCATATCGGTGAACAACTCTCTCTTTCCACACAAGATGCTGAACAAAGAATTTATGCACATAATGAATCTTTAGTGAATAGCTTAACCAAAGCTAACTCTGAAACACTTCAAACAATAACGATTATGAAGGAAGAGCTTGTTAATAATGTCTCATCCATCTTAACACAGTTGAATCAATCAATTTACAATTTTCACGAAAATAGTAATGTTTTATTATCGGTTGTTCAAAATATTGATGGGCAGTTTAATGAGAGTACGAATAATTTTTTCCGCAACACGGACCAAGTAGCAGAGCGTTTGTCAGCTTCAAATCAAGCGCTCAATACTAATGTTGAAATTCTGCAAGGACTTTCAAAGAGTACCTTTGAACAAATTAATCATATAACGAGCAGTTTTGGTGAACATGCAAAGACACTTTCCCAAACTATTCATGTTCTTGAACAGTCTGAAAATTCACTTAGTGCAACACTTGAAGAAAAACATAATACGCTTTCTGTATTAAGCGATGCTCTTGTTTCAAAGTCTCATGAAATTAATCAAATGATTGGGCATTATGAAAAAATCTTCAACTTAGCACTTGAACGCTCTGATAAGAATGCGCGTAACTCCACAAATTCATTCCAACAATCACTTAATAAGCTTGTTAGTGAAGCATCAACGCGTTTTTCAGAAGCAGCAGAAGATATACGTCGCTCCGCTGATGAAGTTCGTTTAGAGCTTTCAAAGATTAATAATGATATCAATGAAAATGTAAAAAAACTTCCAGAAAAAACAAAAGAAACAACGCAAACAATTCGCACAGCTTTGAATGAACAGATTACAGCGTTACAAGATTTAGTCAGTGTTATACAAAATGATCAAAAGAGCGCACAAAAACAGCTAATGTCAGCATTTCCTACATCATCAATGTTTAATCAAAAAAGTGACAGTTCCACTGAGTCTGTTAAAAAGATTGTGCCACCTAAGCCTATTTTGCAACAAGATCAAAGCAAAAAAAGACCAAATAAATGGGTATCAAATCTCTTAGAAAGAGCTTCACGTGAAGAAACATTTTATGATGCTCCCCCTAGTGATGATGTTTTAACATCAGTGCAAACAAAACCATCTCCTGCAAACTGCTCTCTTAATTCATTAGCTTCTGGTATAGTGCAAGCTATTAATCACAATGCCATTGTTGAGCTATGGGATCATTATCAACGTGGACAAAAAAACATCGTAACAGAACGCCTTTATACCTTAAATGGACAAAAAATATTTGAAATGATTAAGAAAAAATATATGAGCGATTTTGGGTTTAAACGTTCAGTGAATCAATATGTTACAGATTTCGAAAAGCTCTTACGTGATATATCGCGCAGTTCTGGCTCTTCCAACTCAGTTCGCAAGTACTTGATATCAGATACCGGAAAAGTTTATACTATGCTTGCTCATGCAAGTGGTCGAATCCAATAACAAATAAGAAAGTGGAAAAAGATATTTTTTCCACTTTCTCTCTCCAGTTGTTTTAATGGCTCATCATAGAATGCTTTTTTTTCAACTGTAGCTTTGTACTTCAAAGGTTGGGATAATTGGGCATGCGGTTTTCTTTGATATCCTAAGCAATAACCCTAAAGAAGCGTAATGGCTTATCAAACAACGTATCATTCTAAGAATGATAAAGCATGTTTTCTATTTCCTTATCTTTTTCTTAACTCCTTTATTTTTCATAGTTTCATAAAGGTACAAAATCGGTAATAATTATTTTTATTAATTGTGAAAAAAATTCATGCTTTTGTATTAAAATAGCTCATAGAAACACTTCTATTTATTTTTTTTAATGTTTTTTATCCACATATTACTCTCGTTTGAATTATGTAAGTAAATATTTTTTATTATATTAGATGAGTTTGAGCTAAAAGAATCTTATTGTATTCAAATTTCTCATTCAACATACGAGATGATTCATTATAAATTATAAAGTTTGCATTATTAAGAGTTCAATTGAATAATAAACAAAACAACTCCCATTTTTAAAGTTCCAATTTCCTTTTAAATAGCTGCAAAAATAATTTATAAATTGCAAATTGTTATTTAAAATTTCTTCTACCTCCCTATAGAAATTTAAATAAAGAAGATGAAGTTAATAGAAAACACTCTTCTTTTCTTTCCTTAAGTTGTAAGCATTGCAAAAAAAATAATGGCTTGGTAATGTAATTATTAGTAATATTTTATTCGTTTGTAGACTAATCAATTTTTACGCGTTTTATTAAGGAAAGAAAAAACTAATCGTGCTTCTATCAATGAAATTATTCATGCACACAAACAAAAAGAATCATCAAACTGGTTTTACGATCCAGAAGAGTTTTCTCATACTCATGCATTTTGATATTCAGAGAAATGAGGATCTATTAGTGGACAAAACCTTATCGTAGATGGAACATCTCATATACACATACGCTAACTTGGATATCATAAAAATGTCTAGAGAACGAAATAGTGATTTCAGTTCACCAAAAGCTGAACTTGACAGTGCCGCACTTTTTTATCACCAGTACCCTAAACCTGGAAAATTGGAAATACAAGCAACAAAACCTCTTGATAACCAACGTGATTTAGCTCTTGCTTATTCTCCAGGTGTTGCTGCACCATGTCTTGCAATTCATGAAGATCCTAATCTTGCTGCTCAATATACCTCCCGTTCTAATTTAGTCGCTGTTATATCCAATGGAACTGCTGTTCTTGGTTTAGGAAATATTGGCCCTCTTGCTTCAAAGCCAGTTATGGAAGGTAAAGCCGTTTTATTCAAAAAATTTGCGAATATTGATGTCTTTGATATTGAAATTGATGCATCCGATATAGAACAAATGGTACAAACGGTATCGACTTTAGAACCTACATTTGGTGGTATTAATCTTGAAGACATTAAGGCTCCTGAATGTTTTGACATCGAAGAAAAGCTTCGTGCTAAAATGAAAATTCCAGTTTTTCATGATGACCAACATGGAACTGCCATTATTGTTTCTGCAGCTGTATTAAATGCCTTAAATCTTTCAGGAAAAAAAATTGAAAATGCAAAAATAGTTACCTCAGGTGCAGGTGCTGCTGCCCTCGCTTGCCTTAATCTTTTGGTTCGTCTTGGGGCAAAAGTTGAAAATATTTGGCTTAGTGACTTAGAGGGAGTTGTTTATGAAGGTCGCAAGACCCTTATGGATCGTTGGAAAATCAATTACGCACAAAAAACGGACGCACGAACTTTATCTGATATTATTGATGATGCGGATATTTTTCTAGGCCTATCTGCAGGTGGTGTTTTAAAGCCTGAATATCTTAAAAGAATGGCTCAAAATCCACTCATTTTAGCACTGGCTAATCCAGTACCAGAAATTATGCCTGAAGAAGCACGCTCTATACGACCAGATGCAATGATCTGCACAGGACGCTCTGATTATCCCAATCAAGTTAATAATGTCCTTTGTTTTCCCTATATCTTCCGTGGTGCATTAGACGTAGGTGCTAGTGCAATTAATGAAGAAATGAAAATGGCCGCTGTTCATGCGATTGCTGCCCTTGCACGTGAAGAAACTTCAGATGTTGTAGCACGTGCATACTCAAAAGAACCACCCAATTTTGGACCAGACTATCTAATCCCCTCTCCTTTTGATCCGCGTTTAATACTGCGTATTGCCCCCGCTGTTGCTAAAGCAGCAATGACAACTGGTGTTGCCATTCGTCCCATTGAAGATATGGAGGCCTACTATGATATCCTCAATCGATTTGTCTTTCTTTCTGGTTTAACAATGAAACCTGTTTTTGCTGCAGCAAAAACAGCAAAACGTAAACGCGTCATCTATGCCAATGGTGAAGATGAACGCGTCCTTCGTGCGGCACAAGTTGTCATTGAAGAACAAACAGCAACGCCCCTCCTTATCGGCCGTCCACATGTCGTAGAAGCAAGATTAAAACGCTTTGGTTTAAGAATTCGTCCCGGTATAGATTTTGAATTAACAAACCCTGAAGATGATCCACGTTTTCGTGATTATGTTAATTTATTTTTTCATTATACAGGGAGGCGTGGTGTTACGCCTGAAATGGCAAAAACAGTAGTGAGAACATCAACAACGGCTATTGCTGCCCTTGCCGTTATGCGTGAAGAAGCAGATGCAATGATTTGCGGCTTAGAAGGACGCTTTGAACGTCAACTTGAATTGATTGAACAAATTATCGGTCTTGATCCTCATGTTCACCGTTTTTCTGCTATGAGTTTGCTTATCTCTCAACAACGTACTCTTTTCCTCACAGATACTTACGTCAATGAAAATCCTTCTGCAGAAGAAATCGCTGAAATGACTGTGTTGGCAGCTCAAGAAGTTGAAGCATTTGGAATAACACCAAAAGCAGCCTTATTATCACACTCAAACTTTGGTTCTAAAAACACAGAAAGTGCGCGTAAAATGCGACGTGCAACAGAAATTCTTGCCAAATTACACCCTGATTTAGAAGCAGATGGTGAAATGCATGCTGATGCTGCCCTTTCCAAAGTTTTTCGTGATCGTGTTTTTCCTAATTCTCGTCTTAAAAGTGAAGCTAATTTGCTTGTCTTTCCAACACTTGATTCAGCCAATATCACGCTCAACACTGTTAAAAGCCTCACAAATGCACTCCATGTTGGTCCTATTCTAATCGGGGCAGCACGTCCCGCCCATATCTTAACACCTTCAGTAACTTCTCGGGGAGTTGTTAATATAACAGCCCTTGCTGTCCTTGCTGCCAATAGAAAAAATAGTCTCGTAAAATAAATGCGCAATAAAATTTCAAAGTTTTTTAAATATTGAGATATAGTATTTCATGTACTGTAAACCTCTTTTCTCTATAGATAAAGACAGCTATATTCTGGATTAAGTCTTTTTTTTAAAGAGAAAAAAGGCTAGAAGAATAATATTAAATGTATTTTGAATTTACTAACTCTATAATAAGGAATCCGTACATTGCCTTCCACGTTTGATAAAGTTGCTGATATCATTGCAGAAATCAGTGAAATTGATCGCAATACAATTACACCTGAGAGTCATACAATTGACGATTTAGGAATCGACAGTCTTGATTTTCTTGATATTGTTTTCGCTATTGATAAAGCTTTTGGAATAAAAGTCCCTCTAGAACAATGGACACAAGAAGTCAACGAAGGTACCGTTGCAACAGAAGAATACTTTGTTCTTAAAAACCTTTGTGCAAAAATTGATGATCTCGTTGCCTTAAAACAGGCGGAGTAGTTTTTTCGCCATGCATGATCAATCTGTATTCATCACTGGTATAGGTCTCATAAGCTCTCTGGGGGAAGGAACTGATCAACATTGGAATCTCTTAAATGATCCAATCCGTACACCAAACCTAGATTATACAACTTTTTCACCTTACACGGTTCATAAATTGCCCGAAATTGATTGGAGTTTACAAATTCCTAAAAAAAGTGATCAACGGCAAATGGGAACATGGCAGCGTCTTGGTACCTATGCGGCTGGTCTTGCTCTTGATGATGCCGGCATGAAAAATAATGAACAACTCACTTCAACAATGGATATGATCGTAGCGGCAAGTGGGGGAGAACGTGATATTACTGTTGATACACAGATTCTTTCTAAAGCGCGCGCTGTTGCCGATCATGCTTCTATGTTAAATGTTGCTCTTTCAACTGAACTTCGTCCAACATTATTTTTGGCACAACTTTCAAACCTTTTGGCAGGAAACATTTCAATTGTTCATAAAGTCACTGGATCATCTCGTACATTTATGGGAGAAGAAGGCAGTGGTCTTTCTGCACTTCAAATTGCTGTAGCTCGTATTAAATCAGGTCAAAGTACCCATGCTCTTGTAGGAAGTTCCTATAATGCACAAAGTTATGATATGTTGTTGGCGCATGAGCTTGGTGGTCTTTTAACCCATAATGGATGGAGCCCCGTGTGGGATCGTGGAATCTATCCAGGCGGCGGTGTCATAGCAGGTTCTGGTGGGATCTTCCTAGTTATTGAAAGTGGAGAACATGCCAAAAAACGCAACGCACGTGCTTATGCTGAAATTAGCCAAATTATTACAGACCAAACAGATAGAACCAAAATTCCACTTAGAGATTCAATTGCAACAATGTTAAAAACTGCGGGCGCTAAATCTGCCTTAGCCATTTCAGCAGCCTCAGGAGCTCACGAAGCAACAAAAGCAGAACAAA
This sequence comes from Bartonella sp. AA9NXGY, assembly GCF_042196845.1. Lineage (NCBI taxonomy): Bacteria > Pseudomonadati > Pseudomonadota > Alphaproteobacteria > Hyphomicrobiales > Bartonellaceae > Bartonella > Bartonella sp. AA9NXGY. Next base: position 147,967 of record NZ_JBHIRB010000003.1, on the reverse strand, counting down.
ATGCTCTTGATAATGCTGATCTATCTTACCGTGGCATTACAACATTATTTGGTTATATGCGGGAAGCACAATTTCCTCTAGCTCTAGCTCTTGCAGCACTTTCAATTGAAAAAAAACATTGTTTTCCAGCGTTAAGTCCTCATGAAAAACCTTTTTCTAAAGAAGTACGTGAAATATTTGTTACAACTATTGGTATAAAAAGAGCTGAAGGTATTGTGCGTCTTACAGCTGTTTGAAGGGGAATTTCTATAGTGAAATATCATGATCATTTTGGGCGTCCACTTGTAGCAATAACTGGTGCAGGCATTGTCACATCACTGGGACAAGGGAAACATGAAAATTGGCAAAAATTAACAAGTGGTGTAAGTGGTATCCACAAAATAACACGTTTTCCCGTTGAGGGATTAAATACATATATTGCTGGAACAATTGATTTTCTTAAAGAAAGTACACTTGGTGCTTCAGCTCTCTCTGAGAAGCTTGCATATCTTTCTGCTGAAGAAGCTTTAGAACAAGCTGCTATTGATAAAAAAAAATTTAATGGACCACTCTTTCTAGCTGCTCCTCCTGTTGAACTTGAATGGAAAGCACGTTTTAGTCTTGATCAAGAGGAGGAATTCAATAATGAGCCTTCTTATGCACATCTTCTTAAAGTCTGTAAGGATAAACTCCATGAGACGCTTTTTGAAGCCACACAATTTGGTGCAATTGCAGAAAAACTTCAAAAAACATTTGGCACAAAAGGACTTCCTGTTACACTTTCCACTGCCTGTGCATCTGGTGCAACAGCAATTCAATTAGGTGTTGAGTCTATTAGACGGGGAGAAACAAATCGAGCTCTCATAATTGCGACAGATGGATCAGTTTCAGCAGAATCTCTCATCCGTTTTTCGTTACTATCTGCTCTTTCAACTCAGAATGAGCCTCCAGAAAAAGCAGCAAAACCCTTTAGCCGTGATCGAGATGGTTTTGTTATGGCAGAAGGCTCAGGCGCTCTTGTTCTTGAATCTCTTCAAAGCGCATTAAACCGTAATGCTACAGTTTTAGGAATTTTAGCTGGCTGTGGAGAAACCGCCGATGACTTTCACCGTACACGTTCAAAACCCGATGCATCACCAGCAATTGAATCCGTTCGCAAAGCTTTAAACGATGCAAAAATAACCATCAATGAAATTGACTATATTAATGCCCACGGAACTTCAACACCTGAAAATGAGAAAATGGAATATCTTGCATTATCAACAGTATTCGGTGATCTTTTAGAGCATATTCCTGTCTCTTCTAATAAATCAATGATTGGGCATACATTAACTGCTGCTGGTGCAATAGAAGCGGTTTTTTCGCTTTTAACCATTCAATCGGGAATACTCCCACCAACAATAAATTATGATAATCCTGACCCTACTATCCCCTTAGATGTTGTTCCTCATCATAGCCGTAAGTCCTGTGTCAATGCGGTTTTGTCAAACTCATTTGGATTTGGTGGTCAAAATATGAGTCTTGTTATCACTGCATATAAAGGATAATCCTGTAATAATAAAATTTTATAACGCTAACCAATAATATATTTAAGGGGGATGATAATGCGTGCACTGCAACTCTTCGATGATCGTCGGCTTGAAATCACCAATATTTCCCCGCCATCTTCACCTAGTACAGGTGAAGTAACTGTGCGGATAAAAGCCGTTGCTCTTAATCATATTGATGTATGGGGATGGCGCGGCATGGCTTTTGCGAAAAGAAAAATGCCACTCATCATTGGTGCAGAAGCCTCTGGTGAGGTTATACAAATAGGAGATGGCGTTGAACATCTCCAACTTGGACAGATTGTCTCAATTTATGGTGCACAAACCTGCGGAGTATGCCAAGCTTGTCATGAAGGACGGGATAATCTTTGCAGTAATGTAAAGGGAGTCTATGGTTTTCACCTTGATGGATTTGCGTGTGAGCTTGTCAATTTGCCAGCACGTTTATTAGTTCCATCACCTCCCCAATGTGATGAATTGCAAGCAGCAGTTGCTCCAATTACTTTTGGTACCGTAGAACATATGCTTTTCGATAACGCAAAACTACAAGCAGGAGAAACAATCCTAGTACAGGCTGGTGGCTCAGGTATTGGTTCTGCAGCCATTCAACTTGCAAAACACATGGGCTGTACAGTTATCACAACTGTAGGTTCAGATGAAAAAATTGCAAAAGCGCACTCTCTTGGGGCAGATCATGTGATTAATTATCGTAAAGATCGTTTTGAAGGTGTAGTGCGTAAATTAACCCAAAAAAAAGGTGTTGACGTTGTTTTTGAGCATGTTGGTGTCGATACATGGAACGGTTCTCTGTTATGTATGAAAAAAGGAGCACGCTTAGTGATTTGCGGTTCTACCTCTGGTGTTTCAGCACCAATAAATCTCATGCAATTATTCCAGCAACAGCTTAAGATATTCGGTTCATTTGGCTGCCGTATGGAAAATATGAAAAATGCCATGCAAAAAATGGCACAAAAAGCCGTACACCCTGTCATTGATACAATTGTTGGGCTGGATGAAATTGATACAGCTCTAAAACGAATGGAGAGCCGAGATGTTTTTGGTAAAATTATCCTTAAAATCGATTAAATCATGATGAAGCTTTCTCTTAAAAATCTCATATATCGTATTAAAATTATAGCTAAAAAAATATCCTACTTGTTATGGGCATATCTACTCTTTGGTTCTTTATTTATTCTAAAATGTTTTCCAGCCAAAATGGGAATTTCTTTTTTTGCTTGGTTAGCAAAAAAAATTGGTCCCCTTGTACATCGTCATCAAATCACACTCGCAAACCTTAGGAGTGCATATCCAGAAAAAACAGAGCAAGAACTCCGTGCGATTGCAATAGAAATGTGGGAAAATATAGGACGTTTCCTAGCCGAATATATTTTTCTTGATAAAATTTTTGATTTTGATCCTCATGCAGACGAGCCAGGTTTCATTGAGGTTAAAGGCACTGAAATATTTGAGCGATTAAAAAATGAAAAAAAACCACATATTTTTTTCACCGCACATACTGGAAATTTTGAACTTCTGCCTATTTGTGCACAAAGTTTTGATCTTAATGTTACGGTATTATTTAGACCACCCAATAATCCCTATGTTGCCAAACGAATCCTTAAAGCACGACAAACTTCTATGGGACACCTTGTTCCCTCCAAGGCCGGAGCAGCATGGGCATTAGCAGCCAAATTAGAAGAAGGTGAAAATGTTGGTATGCTCGTTGATCAAAAATTTCGCCGCGGTATCATGGGAACATTTTTTAACAGACCTCTTAAAACAAACCCCTTAATTATAAAACTTGCTCGACAATATGACTGTGATATTTATCCAGCACGTTGTATTCGTTTGCCTAGTGGACGTCATCGTTTAGAGTTATATGAACATGTAGAACTTCCACGTGATGAAAAAAATGATATCGATATAGCTGCTTCTACGCAAAAATTAAATGATATTGTTGAATCTTGGGTCCGTGAATATCCTGGACAATGGATGTGGTTACATAGACGTTGGGACATCTAACATAAGCTCTATTGCTTACAAAGGAAGTGCAAAATGTTAGCCTCAAAAGATATCAAAGATCTCACTGCAATTATCACTGCATTACGAAACTCTGATAATGGTTGTATCTGGCATAAAAAACAAACTTTTGAATCCCTCATACCCTATATGCTCGAAGAAGTTTACGAAGTCATCGATGCCATTGAACGAAAGAATCGAAAGGATCTCTGTGAAGAACTTGGGGATCTTCTTTTACAAGTTGTCTATCATGCTACCATAGCACAAGAAGAAGGCAGCTTTACTTTTGAAGATGTTGTTTATGCAATCACAGAAAAAATGATTCGACGCCATCCTCATGTTTTTGGAAATACCGAGCAAAAAAAACGAGGATTTATAAAAGAGGAGTGGGAATATATAAAAAAAAGAGAACAGGTTGAACAAAAAAGAATGTGCGAAGAAAAAAACAACAATTCCTCCACAAGCATACTCGCAAAAGTAAAACAAATCCAGCCAGCAAACCAAGAGGCACTTGCTTTACAAGAAGCAGCAGCTAAAGTAGGTTTTGATTGGCAAAAAAGTGATAAAGTTTTTGAAAAAATAGAAGAAGAACTCGAAGAGCTCAAAGAAGCCATCAAAAATAAACAAAACTCAGAGATAGAAGCAGAGTTTGGAGATCTCTACTTTATACTCCTTAACCTCGCGCGCCACTTAGCGATTGATTCACAAAAAGCATTAAAAAAAACGAATATAAAATTTCGAAATCGTTTCGCCTATATTGAAGAAAAGCTATCCACTCAATCTAAAACACTCACTGACGCATCCTTGAATGAAATGGAAGCACTTTGGAAGCAAGCTAAAAATGAACAATAAAAAATAGTAGATTTCTTCTACCTAAAAGAATAAGCCCCTCTAAAATTACTAAATTATAATTTAGCTCAGCTCAATTTGTTTTATATTGATCCTGCGTAGCAGGACGAAGTTCCACCGATTCTCCACACCCGCATGCTGAAACTTGATTAGGATTTTTAAAGATAAAACCAGACCGCAGCGTTGTCACTTCATAATCCATCTGCGTCCCTAATAAAAATAATACCGCATCATGTGCTACAAAAACACGGGCACCATTCACTTCAACAACATCCGCATCTATCCCCTTTTCTTTGACAAGAGTAATTGTATACTCCATCCCTGCACAACCACCTTTTTTGATACCAACAAGAATACCCTGTGCATCTTTTGCATCCATAATCGCTTTAACACGATCCACTGCTGCTTGCGTCAAATTTATTACCGAAAAACGGCTCATAGTTTACTCTTTTCTTAGTTCAATAGACACTTTGAAAGTTTTTCCTCTATAATATTTTATCTGATATTTTAGAAAAAAAACAACAAAACATAAATTAAAGCATTCTGATCTTGTTTATTTGGATAAAAATACATACCCGTAAAATGAGATTTGTGATTATACAATCCAGAACTTACAATTTTTTATCCATATAAAATGAAAATACCTCGTCTATAAAACTCTAAAAAACGAAAACTTTTCAAAACCATATATTCACTCCTCTTCTTTTGAAAATCTTTATCTTTTTAGAAAAGTAACGATTAGGTAAGAAAAAAATATACCTTCAGCACTCATTTGCTCCAATTCATACCTTCTACACCAATCTTACCCCCCTCCTCACAATCTCAAAAGTAATTAAATGCATACATCTATTAACTATAGAGCTAAAAATTTAATGATCACAAAGAATTTTACAAATTCGTTATTTATCTTGAATTAACAACAAAATATTGATGTCCAAAATTTTTACTTTCAAAAGCTCTAAGTGCAAGAGCATTTTAGATTTTATTCTGTTTATTTTTTCTCTTGCCTTTAAAGAAACAGTCATTTAATCGTTTTACACGAACTCGGAGCGTAGCGCAGCTTGGTAGCGCACTTGACTGGGGGTCAAGGGGTCGTGGGTTCAAATCCCGCCGCTCCGACCATTTTTAAAATGCTATAAATAAGCTTACTTAAAAAGTGAATCATTATGCATTTCAATTGCACACACATGAACTTTTTCTTCAACGTAGAATAATGTGCAATGATATTTTATCATAAATTCGAGATAAGCTTTTTTATTAAAATGCGCTTCGTTCTTAGGAAAACACATACGAAACGCGAGACCTTTTGCCTCGCGTTTTTTATTTTTCAGAAAAATTTATAATTATCCGATCTCATATTTTCTAAATTTTCTTTACACGATAACGTCGCTGTTATCATTTTTTGTAATGGATGGTGACATCTGTACGGTTATCTTTTTGGGTTTTAATTCAGCTGGCATTTCCCTTTTAAGCTGAATATGAAGAAGCCCATCTCCAAGTTCTGCCCCAATAACCTTAACATGATCAGCCAAATGAAACCGCCGTTCAAAAGCACGCGAAGCAATACCTCGATAAAGGAATTCTCGCTCTTCATCATCATTTTTAGACTTTCTGTCTCCCTTAACGATCAGCTGGTTACAATGCGTTTCAATATCAATTTCATCTTGAGAAAAACCAGCAACAGCCATAGAAATTCTATAAGAATCTTCAGTTAAACGCTCGATATTATAAGGGGGATAAGAAGAAACTTCCTCTGGTTGTGTTCTAGAATCAAACCAGTTAAAAAGATGATCAAAACCTACTGTGGAACGATAAAATGGTGAAAAATCTACTTGACGCATAATATTGCCCTCCTCTAGAGCGACTATAATTTATAACTAATTCACAAAGTTCCCATATGGCAAACTTACTTGTGAACCTGCGGCCCCATTATGGCAACCGCACTATATTATCTAGTAATCGTTTTTCTTTATTTCAACTCTTTGGGACCTAAATTGATAAAAACTATCTAAAAAGCAATATACCCCTTTTTTAATCCTCTTTCTTCATTACATAAATGTCAAAGTACTAAGTGGCAAATACACTGTAAAGGATTTCAATTGAAAACACCTCTTTATCCCATAGATTGGGGTTCCACTTCTCTTAATATCCATCATGATACTCTTAAAATAGCAATAGATCACGAAATTCGTTTTGCTATAACATATCCTGAGGTGGAAAAATCTAAGGGAACAATTGTTATTCTCAAAAGCTACGCAAATACTTTAGAAAAATATTTTTTATTAATAAATGAAATTTCTAAACGCGGTTTTCATACAGCAATATTTGACTGCTTTGATCAAGAAAAAACATCCTTCAAGATAAGAAAACAAAGCCGACATCATTGTTTTGATATAAATAATGATATTAATGACTTATATAAATTTCTTAAAAATATTGTTTATCCTAATTGTCCGCCACCTTACTCTATGCTCGCCTATGGCATAGGTGGATTGATAGCACTTAGCGGATTAGATCTCATTAATCATCAGTTTAATAGATTGCTCTGTGTTTCTCCCCTTTTTGCTCCATTCGGCAATAAAACGAATAGTTTTCAACATAAATTAACACAATTTCTTTCTGATATGGGTCTTGGCTTTATACCAGCGAAAGATAGTAAAAAATTAAACAAGACAAAACAAAAAAATATACAATTGGGACACATACATAAAGTGCCGCTCCCTTCCATTAAGCCCCCAACATCCCAATGGATGGCTTCAGTATTTAATGCGATTGATTCTATGAAGAGAAATGTACTTCATGGAGATTTACGAATCCCAACACTCTTTATTCTTGCCAATCAAAACAATATTGCAAACAACATTGAAGTGCGGCAATTATGCCAACACACACGTCTAACAGAAAGTATTACTATTACAGGCGCTGAACTGGATACAATTATGATTAACGAAGATTATAAAAAACAATTTTGGGCTGCATTTGATGCCTTTATTCCCGATAATGTATCTGTAAAATAACATTAAACCTTAATTTTCGCTCCGCCCCATCAAAAAAGAAAGTTTCTACGAGCATTGGATCTACAAACACTTTTAAATATAATAGATTTTTCTTTCCAACCACTCATATGATTTGTTTTCTAGCCTTTACAGGCAAGCCATAACCTAAATATTCACCACGCATTCTACTAAAAAACTAATATACAAAGTATATCATTACATTAAACAATATTATTTTACATCATAAAAAATAAATTAATAAAAAAACTATTTATATAAATAAAAATAATAAATCTATCTTAATATAACATGATACATATTTACAAATAAAGCATCAAAATACTATTTTTGATCTGTTATTAAGTGATAATTTAATATTATTCTAGGAAAATAATAGTTTTCATCTATTTAAGGAAAAAACTGGAAATAAAGCGCATTTATAATATTTATTACAAATCTCTATAAAAACAAATAACTATAAAATTTCTATTTCTTAGGAGAACTTTTTAAAAACAATAAATTAACATAATATTCTTCTAATTTCTCGATATATGAAAACCCTACAATAACGGTTTTCATAAGTTTTTTAATGGAATTCTGATAATAATCAGTAACTTTAAAAGAAAAGATAGTAAAGAATCATCTTAGTAGTTTTAGAGAACCCCTTCTTTTTTCAAAATCACATATATTTCGAATTTAACCAACTCACAACGAATATGCTGTATTTTGAATCAGAATATAAGAATTAACCATTTTGCCATTCATTTCAATTATGAGCATTTTACCATCTTTTTTATAAATACTCTATATTGTATAATTGATGCGGCAAAACTCTGACAAATGGAGCCATTGGAATATAATCATGAAACGAATCCTGCTCGCAGAAGATGATAACGATATGCGTCGCTTTCTCGTAAAAGCCCTAGAACGTGCAGGCTACGAAGTCGCCGACTTCGATAATGGTATTAGCGCATATGAACGTTTACAAGAAGAACCATTTTCCCTTCTCCTGACTGATATTGTGATGCCAGAGATGGACGGAATCGAACTCGCACGACGTGCTACTGAGATTGACCCTGATTTACGAGTAATGTTCATTACAGGTTTTGCAGCGGTAGCACTCAATTCAAATAGTGATGCCCCTCCTGATGCAAAGGTTCTCTCTAAACCATTTCACTTACGTGAACTCGTCAATGAAGTTGAAAAGATCCTTATCGCTGCTTAAAAAGTATTTTTTAAAGTTATTTGCATCTGTTGAAAGAGAAAATTAAATTAGGCATTGACGTTTGGCATTCTATATGGTGTATGCAACATCAATGAATGGGCGTGTAGCTCAGCGGGAGAGCACTACGTTGACATCGTAGGGGTCACAGGTTCAATCCCTGTCACGCCCACCATTCAACTTTATAGTATAAATAAATTATCGAATTATCGTATTCTTCCAAGGTACGGGATGCGTAAATAAAGATTCGGAAATAAGATTTTGCAACATGCCTCTACAAAGGGCATACTTTACGGAGTGTTTCTAATATTTTTTACGTTCTGATAGTGCCTCTTAGGGGAAGCCATCTAAAAGTATCACAAACGTAATAACAGCCTCATTTTGCAACAGATTAGAAGTTTGATTTTAAAATTCTTTCCACAAGCATAGGCTTCCGTTCTAAAAAATATTGTTTGTTTCCTGATCTATCCCCTGTTTTTCTTAATTCTTTCATGTCTATTGGTATACAACTTGTTGTCCAAACAGTTAGATATAACCACAGTCACTTCGATAGATATAAAACACTTAACCTTAGAGCTGTATTTTGAGTTTACCAATTACAGATTATAATAAAATATTAAAAAGAGTAAAAAACACGATAAAAGCAATTTTTTTCATTCTAAAAATACATTTGATTTATAATCATGTTTTATTGTTTGCCATGTTGAATGAGAAATCCGAATATCGTAATGTTTTCTCATTTCAAACCTATTTATATTGAATTAAACAAAACCGTCTCTCTTACACGTCATAAGAGGAATTAATATTAAGTAAAAATTGTATAAAAAAGCACAAAAATGCCGATAAATGCCTCAAGTGCTGAGATCTATTGCAACATCGGAGGCTGACAAATAGGCAAAGTGTATGATAATGTCAGCTTATTTCTTCATAAGTGTAAAGATGATGGAGCTCAATGGATTTATCATTGTACCATTCACGAGCGCCAGCGCGAAGTGAGCTTTAAGAGATATCTCTTAAAACAAAGCCTGTAAAATGGCATTCTCTTCACACTGTATTCCTATTGATATAATGATCACCTTGAACCGTGTGAGTTTAGATCTTCAGAGCTCATCTGCATAACATTTTAATGTGATTGTTATCCAAAATATTAAAATACTTCTCACATGATGTACAAGCTATAAAGAAATAAGAAAAAACATTTGAAAATGTAAATATGAAATCTAAAAATTTAACTCTAAGATACAACCTATCTTCATTCATATAAATATACAGTGTATATTCTTAAACCTATAAGACTAAGAAAACCTAAACATTGATGAAACCTACAACCCTACCTGAGAAACAGTGACAATCATGTTAAATCAAATTGTCCGCAAGTGTCTCTCACTGAAAAAAACAATATCTTATCTGGACGGCAGATATAACATCTTTTTATACGAAAAAACTATAAAGAAGTAATTTGTTATGAATCACAGCTTCCAAGACAAGAAGATATTTTCCACCTCTTGTGCCATCTATAAATTCTCATCATAAACAGATATCGTTTTTATTCTTCAATGTTTCATAAACTGTTCTAAATCGAATCCATCATGCCTTGTATCTAATCAAAATCAATCTTACCAAAGATCATGCTAAAAAACGTAATAATATTATTCATAAAAAATAAAAAAAATCACAATAGATGTTTTTTGGCAATTTCACCAGCATTAGCAGCAATGCTTAAATCTAATCTAAGAAATAAAATATTCATTTTCAGAAAGATGAAAAGAAGCTCTTAAAAAATAATTTTTACAATCTGTTTCCTAAAGCATGTAATGTAGTAGCAACACGCGGCACGAAAATGCAATGTGCTATAAGTTTCAATAATCAAAAACAATTATTACTGAAAAAAGATAAAACAGCATTATTTTATACTAAAACAGTCAACAGAAAACGTGTAGCAACAAAATAAACCAAAAAACATCAAAAAGATTCAGGATTATACAGAAAAATAAGCTAATAGAATAAAAGGAAAACCCTCTAACTTTTTATAGCCTATAAATATCATTTAAACATGGTGATCCCGACAGGATTCGAACCTGTGACCCACGGCTTAGAAGGCCGTTGCTCTATCCAGCTGAGCTACGGGACCCAACTGATTATTTTCTCAATTCAAAATAGCATCTTCAATTCAATGTGTCCAAGAATGCTGCCGATCACTGCGAAAATTATCAGAATAAGAAATAGCACGTCGAATCGATGTATGTTTCTTTTCTACACGGTAAGAGATAGCATTCTTACGTGCAAAAGCAATCGCTTCTTCCTTCCTATTAAATCGAATCTTTACCTGATTATTCATATCAGACGTTGCCGTGTAGCCCATAAGAGGTTCAAGCATTTTTGCTTTCATTGGCTCATACTCTAGAATCCAAAAACCTGTATTCCCCTTACCTGACTGCATAGCTGTCTTAGCAGGACTATAAATACGTGCGATCATGCCTTTTTCCTTCAGATTACACAACGCTTGAATGATAGTTTCTCACCACACGTACCCAATTGGGTCATTCTCACACACTCAATCAAATATGGTCGGAGCGATAGGATTCGAACCTACGACCCCCTGATCCCAAATCAGGTGCGCTACCAGGCTGCGCTACGCTCCGCCATTTACATTTACTTGATGCACATTTCCTAAAATTTTCACAACAGAAGTGCAAGAGAAAAACACACTTTTTTTAAATTTTGTTGCATTTCTTTACAAAAAAGCACATTTTTTAATTTTTTCCCCTACTCAATAACAAATTTATTGACAAATAGTAGAAAATAACCTCCGTAAAAAATCCAATCTATATTAAAAAAGAATGAATTTCTCTATAAGGACTTCATAATTTTTATCCTGTTTTAAGCAAGCTCTCACTGTATCAAAACGCATTTCACAGATACAGTTTTAGAAAAAAACGACTTAAATATCATAGAAAAATTTTCCCAAAGAGAACATAAGCCAAAGAATTCAGCTGTATTAAGCTTTTTTCTCCTCTTTTTCTATCTTCCCAAGGACTCTTTTATTAAAAACTCTAGAATCTGCGACAATTCATATTCATAAACAACAAACATTTTTTCAAAGCACAAGGTTTCATTATAAATAAAATAAAGCGCTCTTTTTAGAAAAATTTTCAAATGCGAAGCTGAAAAGAATTCAACATCATACAATAAAATCTCAAAGTTATTTAAAATAAACACATGACAAAAGTCAAAAAATACTATTTTTCTCTCTTATATAGATATCCAAAAAAGAAAAAATTTAAATGACTTGTCTTTTCACATATTGAAACGATAATAAAAGGACAGAATAAGTAAGCCATGATAAGGAGTATTTACGGATTTCTTCTATTTAAAACTTCAGCAATAACAGCACGTGTTATTTTTCTTTTTCTTTGTAATGCCAACTGATCAACAGAATCAATAACACGCTTCAATGAAAATAAAGAACGTTCACAACGGCTTACAAGATAATAAACCGTATCTGGATGTACAATAAGTTGCCTATCGGAAAAAAGCTTAAAAGCAACAGCTGTTAACAATGCATCATCAGGCTGATTAATTTCAACGAACATCACCGAATTAAGACGACTTTTTAGATCATTTAACGTTAAATTCCAAGCGGAAGGAAGTGTTCGTGCCGTCATCAATAAAGTAGCTTGTCGTGCATCAAGATTTGTTTGCTTAATACTGTTAATTAAATGAAAAAGTTCTGTCTCATTGATTTCACCTGTATCAATATCCTCTATTAAAAATGATCTTCCTAAAGAAGCCATAGTAACAGCCTGACCAAGTTCATTGTACTGAATCCTGAAAGCATCTGCTTTTTGGAGCCATATATTAGAAAAGTGCGTTTTTCCAGATCCTTCTTTACCAACCAAAACTGCAATAGGTAAGCTCCAATTGGGCCAGTGATCAATAAGCTGAAAAGCCATACGATTACTTTCCGTTACCACTAAATCCTCAAATTGAAAAATCGGATCATAAGGAAAATTTAAAGATAATTGCGTTTCACGCCCATTCATTTTAGCGGCTCCGAATTTCCGCTTCGCGAATACATCTGAGAATTCAGATAAGTATGAAGAGCAAAACGAACTAAAACGCCAACAGCCGCTGCCGCAGGAACAGCAACAAGCATACCAGTAAAACCAAAGAGTGAAGAAAAAGCAAAAAGTGAAAACATCAACCATACGGGATGTAATCCCACTGATGAACCTACAAGCTTGGGTTGAAGAATATAACCTTCAATAAATTGACCAATTAAAAAAAGTGCCATCACAACAATGATTCCCCCCCAATTATTGGGATAAAACTGGACCCATGCAATACCAACAGAAAGGACCAAACCACTCATTGTGCCGATATAAGGAACAAAGCTAATAAGACCAATAAACATACCAATCAAAAGACTAAAATTGAGTCCTGCAATCGTTAAACCAATAGCATAATAGCCTCCCAATATGAGACAAACTGTTCCTTGTCCACGAACAAAGCCTGCAATAGCTCTATCCATTTCATGAAAAATACTACGGACGGTTTCAAGATGATCACGCGGTATTAACGAATCGATTGCTGTTACCATACGTGGCCAATCTAATAACATATAAAATGCCACCACAGGTGCCACAACAAATAGGCTAACGATATTAACGATAGATTTTCCTGACTTTAAAAGTGAATTCAAAAGAGACGTAATAAAATCCGAACCTTCGCCCAAAAATCCTTTAATATTATTCCGTAATTCATTTGGATCACTTCCAAAATAGCGCCTTAACCAATCAAAATCATGCTCAACAAAAAAGGTTTGAATACGATTAATATAAACAGGTAAACCATCACTCATAAATTGCTGTATTTGCCAACTAATAACAGGAATCAAAATAACTAAAGCAGCAACAAAGGTAATAACAATAAATAAGGTAATAAGGACAGTCCCAAACACACGACGAATACCAAATTTTTCAAGTAATTGAACAATGGGATTGAGAAAATAAGCCAACACAATCCCTGCCACAAAAGGAAGCAAAATCGATCCAAAAACAAACATAAAAAGAATGAAAAAAATCAGCGTACCAAGCCAAAAAAAGATTTGTCTTTTCATATTATTCGGCAACGGTAATTGAGTATACGCTGGCACATAAGTCTTATAACGATCACGAGATGTATTCTCACTCACTTTCTTTCTCATAAGTTGCCAAGAAGACTGTCCGTGATTATCTGATATCTTGCTCATAAAATATCCTAAAAAAATCTTCACAAAAAATTATAAACAACTTCAAAATAAGCTACAAGAAAAGTTGCTTATTTTCTTATCAATATCTCTTGCAGAGAGAACTCTATCATGGCATTGCATAATATCAAAACCTGATTTTCCATTAAAGGAAGGCTCCAATGAGCAATCAAGATCTTATAAAGAATAAATCCAAAGTCGGCCTTACCTACGCAAAAGCCGGTGTAAACATCGATATGGGTAATGCCATGGTAGAAAAAATCAAACCCTTTATACGCGCTACAAAACGAGCCGGAGCAGATGCAGAAATTGGTGGGTTTGGTGGCCTTTTTGATTTAAAAGCCGCTGGCTTTACAGATCCTATCCTCGTAGCAGCCAATGATGGTGTGGGAACAAAATTAAAAATTGCTATCGAAGTAGGTCACCATAATACTGTAGGTATTGATCTCGTTGCTATGTGTGTCAATGATTTACTTGTACAAGGAGCTGAACCGCTCTTTTTTCTGGATTATTTTGCAACTGGAAAGCTCGACCCTGAACAAGGGGCTGCGATTGTTTCTGGTATTGCAGAAGGATGTAAACAAGCCGGTGCTGCTCTTATTGGAGGAGAAACTGCAGAAATGCCAGGAATGTATGCAGAGGGAGATTATGATCTAGCCGGTTTTGCTGTAGGAGCATGCGAACGTAGCAAGCTACTCCCTTCAAAAGATTTGATAGAAGGTGATGTTATATTAGGTCTAAGCTCCTCTGGAATTCATTCCAATGGCTTTTCGCTTGTTCGACGAATCATCCAGCAAAATTATCTCAAATGGAATGACCCTGCCCCTTTTTCCCCTGAAAACAGCCTTGGTATAGCGCTTCTTACACCAACACGCATTTATGTAAAATCGCTTCTTCCCATCATGCGAAAATATGAAGGGATTAAAGCTCTTGCTCATATTACGGGTGGAGGTTTTCCTGAAAATATTCCACGTGTCCTTCCATCCTCTCTCTGCGCTGAAATTAATCTTTCTAGCATCAATGTTCCAGCAGTATTTTCATGGATTGCCAAACAAGGTAAAATAGAAGAAACAGAAATGTTAAGAACATTTAATTGTGGTATTGGCATGATCATTATCGTAGCACAGCATGCAGCTGAAACAATTACACAAGCTCTTGAAAGAAAAGGAGAGACTGTAACTCCCCTTGGCATTTTAACAAAATGCCAAGATCAAAATAAAGGAATACTTTATAAAGGGGTACTGCATTTATGAAAAAACAAATCGTCGTTTTCATTTCTGGTAATGGATCCAATATGGTCGCCCTTGCTCAAGCTAGCCAACAAACGGCATATCCTGCTGAAATCGTCGCGGTTATTTGCGATAATCCGCGTGCCAACGGTATTGAAAAAGCGCAAAACCATAACTTACCTATTCATATTGTTGATCGTAAAATTTACAAAACAAAAGAAGAGCATGAAGAAAATATTTTTACGATTTTAGATCAATATAAGCCCGATTTTCTTTGCTTTGCAGGGTATATGCGCCTTATCTCATCGCGTTTCGTAAAACTTTACGAAGGACGGATTTTAAACATTCATCCTTCTCTTTTGCCTTCATTTAAAGGCTTAAACACACATGAAAAAGTTTTACAAGCAGGTGTAAAAATCACGGGTTGCACTGTTCACCTTGTTACAGAAGACATGGATGCAGGAAAAATCCTCGCCCAAGCAGCCGTCCCCGTCTGTATCCATGATACCGTTGAGTGTTTAGCACAGAGAGTTCTTAAAGTAGAACATAAACTCTACCCCGAAGCTTTAAAAGCATTTATTGAAGGAAAGAGCAAAATGGTAGATACACAACAACAGCTCTTATCCTTTTGAGTGTATCAACAATCTATTAATCAGCATTTTTCAACGGTGTACACGCTGTTTGTCTTCAACTCTTATAAATGAACTCTATGAAAAGTTGACATGATAAAACTTATCTTTTCATAAATTTGTGTAGAATGTGCGAATTTTTTTGAATTTTAGTGCAATGTCTAAATTGTTCTTCTTTATCCAGTTTTTATTATCATGAACTCTCTTGATCAAAATACTCTCGTATTTCGCCTAAAAAATCTTAAAATACGCACTTTTTCTATTACATAAATTTTTCTATCATGACAAAAGGGTTTCTTTAACTGTTAGAGCTAACTGTTTGAGTGTAAAAGGTTTAGATAAAAAACCAAAAACAGCATCTTGTGGAAGATTTTTAGCAAAAGCATCTTTTGCATATCCAGAAACGAAAAGAAATTTGATATCAGGATAGTTTTTACGGACTTCCTTCAATAAAGTGGGCCCATCCATTTCTGGCATCACCACATCGGAAACAATAATATCAACATCTCCTTTTTGTTCCTCAAGAATAGAGAGTGCTTCCACCCCACTTGCAGCCTCTAAAACCGTATATCCTCTCATTTGAAGAGCTCTTACCCCCCCCATTCTAACCGCATCTTCATCTTCAACCAATAAAACAGTCGCAGATCCTGTTAAGTCTATATTTTTATCTTTCTCTTCATCTTTTTCAATCTTTTGAGAAATTTCTCCTTTTATATTGGGGATATAACGGGGAAGAAAAATATGAAATGTTGCTCCTTCACCTTCTTTACTTTCACAATAAATATACGCACCGCTCTGCTTGATAATTCCATAAACCATTGATAAACCAAGTCCTGTTCCTTTTCCAACTTCTTTTGTTGTAAAAAATGGCTCAAACATTTTTTCTTGTATAGCAGCAGATATACCAGCCCCTGTATCTGAAATAGTCAATTGCACATACTCGCCAATTGCTAATCCAAGATGATTAAATTCAGCACTTTGTTGCTTTGTAATATTATTTGTTGCAATCGTAACAACACCTCCATCTAACATGGCATCACGCGCATTAATAACCAAATTCATAATAACACGCTGAAAAGATGCTTGATCAACTTCAACGCTCCACAAATCTCTTCCATGGATAATTTTTAACTGAATATTATTCCCCAAAAGTGGTAAAATAAGATTGCGGATATCTGATAAAAATTCAGTAAAATCGACTTCTTCAGGTCGAAGTGTTTGCTTTCTAGAAAAAGCTAATAATTGCTGGACAAGAGCAGCTGCACGATTAGCATTGTTTTTAATATTGATCAGATCAGCATGAGCAGGATCAGAACTACGATGCGTATTTAAAAGAAGATCACACGACATTAAAATTGCTGTTAAAACATTATTAAAATCATGAGCAATGCCGCCAGCCAATTGTCCTACAGCTTGCATCTTCTGACTTTGCATCATTTTATCTTCAATAGTTTTTTGTTCGGTTGTTTCAATGACAGAGATAATAAGCAAATTTTGCAATGCATCACCGTGATAGGGCGGTACAGACATAATATGGAGCCGTAAATGGCATTCTTCATTTTTTTCTAAAACAGTTTCTAGAGAAACAAAATAATTTTTATTTGTCGCAATTCTCTGAAAAGAACGCTCTAACTGCACACAATCACGACGAGAAATAACATCATAAAAATTGACAGCTTTGTCCATACATCCCGTGAGTGATGAAAAAGCTTTATTCATATGAACCAATTGCCCTGCATGATCCACCACGGCTATTGCAAAAGGACTCGCATCAAAATATTCTCCTAATATACTGGGTAATTTTAATTGATCATCTTCTTCTTTTTGTATTTGTTGTGGAATGATCACAACACGATAAATGGCTTCCTCTTCTAAGAGAGAAGAAACAGATATAAGACAATGGAATATTTTCTCACAAGTCGTGTGTGAATTTAAACATAACGAAAACCTATAAGGTAAAGAGTAACCTGAACTTTGATATCTGTTGGTTTGTAAACAGATATCACTCCATGAGCTCTTAGCGCCAACGCTATCAAATAACGAATCAAAATTATATTGACCAATTGAGAAATTCGCTAAATCAATTGAAAACCATTCGGCAAAAGTCGCATTGGCATAAAGAATAGTTCCTTGTCTATTAACGGATACAAAACCAATAGAAGCTTGATCCAAGTGATTGATAGCCTCTTGAAGGTTCGAGAAAAAAACTTCTCGCGTTTGTTGTAAGTGCGAAATATCAGTAATACGCCAAAATAAAAGCTTTTTTTTCTGTTTTGTGATAGGTTGAACGGAAATATTATACCAAACAGATTTTTTTGGTGTAGAATCGGTAAAAATTGGTTGTTCTACTCTCAATTCCTCTTGCGCTGCAAGATTATTACAGGCTGCAACCTTTAAGCGGTACGAGAGTGCACCAGCTCCTGGCAGATCTGCAATAACCCTATAACAAGACACTTCAGGCTTATAGGTCAGAATTTTTCGATAGTTTTGATTAGAATAATAAACAAAACCAGAAAGATCAGAGATTACAATTGCATCATCGCTCCTATTAAAGATGCTAAAATCAAAATCTTCATGCGACCACACATGATATCTTAAAATTCCCATTCCACACAAAACGAGTGTTGCAACACCGATCATTGCTAGAATCAAAAAAGATATTGATATCGCCTGTTGCAAATAGTTTTGTGGATAAAAAAAACCTAAAATACCCACAATGAAAAGAAAACCTAATACAAAAACAACACCAAAAATCACAACTCTCCGATGAAACGAAGACGCTGATCTTTCATTATTCTCAAAATCTTTATCCATCTCTCTTTGCCTTAGCTTATAGCTATTTCTTATGTCACAAAACTTCCTTTATATTCGTTGTTATGTTGTTATAAAGTATATACTATGATATTATCTAAGATAAGCTCGCTTAATATTCAAAAGTTTATTTCTTACATTATAAGTGAACCTTTTGAGGGTATGTTTATAAATTTATCTCAATAAAAAATAATATTTCCATCCAAAATGGGAGAAAATCTATGTATATCTGGTTATCAGAGCAGATAGGTGTATCTGCTGCAAACATAACGATAAGCTTTTTGCTTTTTATAATAACAATCGCAGCTATTACCGTAATTATCGTGTTTTTACGTCGCTTAAGTACAGGAAGATACAGCATTAATAGAAAAAAAAGTCTATCACGATTAGCATTATGTGAAGTAATTTCTATAGATCGAGCACGCCGCCTTGTTTTAGTCCGTTGCGATAATAAAGAACATTTGCTCCTTATTGGCGGATTAACAGATGTGGTTGTAGAATCCGATATTACTGGTACATCAAAAATACAAAAAAGAGAAACACACACACATCTAAATTCCGCCCCTCCAGAAAGAAACGATGTATCGGATAAAAGTCCCTCTCCTTTTACGAATCAAGCGGTAAAAGATTCAGCCATCACCGCCGAAATTGAGGGGCGGCAAGAACCATCTTTATTCATTCCTACCCCTCAAAAATAAAAATATACAATTTCATCACCACGAATTTCGTTTGTTTATCATCTCAATAACCTTAATCATCGCGATAAACTCTTTCACGTCGTTCGTGACGTTCTTGCGCTTCCAATGACAAAACGGCTATCGGCCGAGCCTCAAGACGCTTGATACTAATGGGTTCGCCGGTTTCTTCACAAAAACCGTATGTCCCATTATCAATGCGCTCTAAAGCAGCATCTATTTTTGAAATAAGTTTCCTCTGACGATCACGAGCACGTAATTCGATTGTACGATCAGTTTCACAAGAAGCCCGATCAGTCAAATCGGGCTGACCAACATTCTCTTCCTGCAAATTTTCCAAAGTCTCACGAGCTTCTTTTAATATATCATTCTTCCAAGAAACCAATTTAGCACGAAAATACGCCTTTTGCCGCTCATTCATAAAAGGCTCATCTTCACTAGGGCGATATTGACCATCAATCTCTTCGCTCATGCAATAAAAAACCTCCACATATGCTATGTGCGGTCTATATATTGTGCAATACCCATCAACACAAGAGTAAAATGTTTTTTCATAACAATCGACGAATATATCTAAATGCACTGTTTAGGTTTGATCGCTTTTTTATGTAGATTGAATTCTTGATCAAATCTCATCCAGAATCATTTTTTTCGCTTATTGAAAAACTTTAAAAAGAAGGAAATCTAATATCAGATATCAGAGCCATCCCTCCCCTACTCTCTACATTGTTTAAAATCTAAATGAAGCAACAATAAATCATTTCATCAATGCAAAAAAATAAAATCTTTATAAAGGCAAAGTGTGATATTCACGTTTCAAATACATCAAAGCATCTTTTTCTTTATTACAGTTGATTGCAACAACCTCACCAATCAAAACACAATGGGTTGCGTGTTCGTGCCAACAAATCAAACGACAATCAAACGACGCTAGAGCGTCTGAAAGACTAGGCGCCCCCGTTTGCAAAGCTCCCCATTGAGCAACATCAAAACGCTCATTTTGTGTAGAATTGCAACGCCTCGAAAAAACATCCGCTAATGAGCGATGTTTTCCTGCCAAGCTATTAACACAAAAATTTCCATTCTCCATAAACACCTGATTCTTTAAATTATGGCGCATGAGACAAACAAGAAGGGTTGGAGGATCATCAGATAAAGAACAACACGCCGAAACAGTCACCCCACGTCTTCCCTTAATACCATTTGTTGTCACAATATGCACAGCTCCTGCAAAAAGACTCATGGCATCTCGATATTCTTGAGAAGAAACCGCAATAGTATGTTTATGTTGAAGTTCAGGCATCAAATATGTTTTATGATTCGACATATCTTTCACTTATAAAGCTTTAAAATTTCAAGCAATCTTTCCATAAAAAGACCTATAATACATATTTTTTCTTTTCCGTCATAACACAAAAAATATTTGTGTATACACAGCGATATGATAAAAACTGCCAATCTAAGGAGATTTTAATGCCCCATTCTCATCTCATTTCGCCTTCTCTCTTGGCTTCTGATTTTTCTAAACTTGGACAAGAAATGTTAGATGTTGTTGATGCTGGTGCAGATTGGCTTCATCTTGATATTATGGATGGGCACTTTGTTCCTAACATCACCTTTGGTCCTGAAATCGTCAAAGCTCTGCGCCCATTAACAAAAGCAATATTTGATGTCCACCTGATGATCGCACCAGTAGGCCCTTATTTAGAAGCTTTTGCAAAAGCAGGTTCAGATATTATAACTATTCATGCTGAAGCAGGTCCACATCTTCATCGTTCATTACAAACAATCAAAAAAATGGGGAAAAAAGCAGGAATCGCACTCAATCCAAGCACCCCTGAACATGTACTGGAATATTTGCTTGATCAATTAGATCTCATTCTCATCATGACGGTCAATCCCGGTTTTGGTGGACAAAGTTTTATTCCAGAAATAAAAAATAAAATTAAGCGCGTTAAAAACATGATTGCAAACCGCCCTATTGATCTTGAAGTTGATGGTGGTATCACCGTTGATACAATTGGGATAGCTGCAAAAGCTGGTGCAAATGTATT
Organism: Bartonella sp. AA9NXGY; assembly: GCF_042196845.1. Lineage (NCBI taxonomy): Bacteria > Pseudomonadati > Pseudomonadota > Alphaproteobacteria > Hyphomicrobiales > Bartonellaceae > Bartonella > Bartonella sp. AA9NXGY. Next base: position 126,689 of record NZ_JBHIRB010000003.1, on the reverse strand, counting down.
TGTCGCAGGCTCTGCAATTTATAAAGATGGCAATAAAGAGCTTTACAAAACACGTATTAGTGCATTGCGCCAAGCCGCAATCCTCTCACAACAAGGAAAAAAATGATGATCGCACGTTATTCCCGCCCTGCAATGGTAACAATTTGGTCTCCCGAAACAAAATATCGTATTTGGTTTGAAATTGAAGCCCATGCCTGTGATGCCCTTGCTCACTTAGGGATTATTCCGAAAGAAGCCACCAAAGTCATTTGGGAAAAAGGGGCAGCAGCTAAATTTGATGTCAATCGCATTGATGAAATTGAAGCAATTACCAAACATGATGTTATCGCATTTCTAACCCACCTAGCTGAATTCATTGGGCCAGAGGCACGTTTTATCCACCAAGGCATGACATCATCTGATGTTCTCGATACAACGCTGAACATTCAATTGATGCGTGCGAGTGATATTTTGCTAGAGGATATAGATCAACTTCTTGAAGCATTAAAAAGACGTGCTTTTGAGCATAAAGAGACAATCACCATTGGGCGGAGTCATGGCATTCATGCTGAACCGACAACATTTGGAATCAAGTTTGCTCTTGCATACGCTGAATTTTCCCGTTGTCGCAAACGTCTTCTTGCTGCACGAGAAGAAGTTTCTACTTGCGCGATTTCAGGAGCTGTAGGAACTTTTGCTAATATCGATCCACGCGTTGAAGAACATGTAGCAAAAGCCTTGAAGATGCGTACTGAACCGGTTTCCACCCAAGTAATACCAAGAGATCGTCATGCTATGTTTTTTGCAACACTTGGTGTTATTGCTTCCTCTATTGAAAGGCTAGCAATAGAAATACGCCACTTACAACGAACAGAAGTTCTTGAAGCAGAGGAACATTTCTCACCTGGGCAAAAAGGTTCATCGGCAATGCCTCACAAACGTAATCCAGTTTTAACAGAAAATTTAACTGGATTAGCCCGTATGGTACGTGCATTTGCACTCCCAGCCATGGAAAATGTAGCTCTTTGGCATGAACGTGATATTTCCCATTCATCTGTTGAGCGTTATATTGCTCCAGATGCGACTATTACACTTGATTTTGCTCTTTCTCGCCTCACATCTGTCATTGAAAATCTCATTGTCTATCCAGAAAATATGCAAAAAAATCTCAATAAATTCCGCGGTCTTGTTCACTCACAACGGGTTCTTTTAGCACTCACACAAGCAGGGATTAGTCGTGAAGATTCTTATCGGATTGTACAACGAAATGCGATGAAAGTTTGGGAACAAGGAAAAGATTTTTTAGAAGAACTCCTCAACGACAAAGATGTTACCAAAGCTTTAAGTGAAGAAGAACTTCGCGAAAAATTTGATCTTTCTTACCACACCAAACATATCAATACGATTTTTAAACGTGTTTTTGAAGAACAATAAAGCGACATAGAAAACCAAAATCCATTCAACCTATGATCAAAAATCTGTTGTAACAAAGAAAACAATTCATGAAAGCAAATCAACTGGATATTCTTATTGTTCCTGGCTACAAAGGATCTGGTCCAGATCATTGGCAAACACGCTGGGAAAAAAAATTGTCGACAGCCAGCCGCATTGAACAACTCCATTGGTCAAAGCCTGTTTGTGAAGAGTGGGTTAACAAAGTTAAAACCGCCATCGCAAAAGCTCAAAGGCCTGTTATGCTTATTGCTCATTCATTAGGAGTTCCCAGTGTTATTCATGCAACTGTACAAAATACAGAAAAAATTTGTGGCGCTTTCTTTGTTGCACCTCCAGATGTCGCCAATGAAAAAATACGTCCCAAACATTTAATGACATTTGGCCCCTATCATCGCCAAAAGCTTCCTTTTCCTTCTATTGTCATAGCCAGTCGCAACGATGAGTTTTGTCAATTTTCAGTAGCAGAAAAAATTGCCAATGATTGGGGATCACTCTTTGTTGATGCTGGGTATTCTGGCCATATTAACGCAGAATCCGGACACGGACCTTGGCCTGAAGGGCTTATGGTCCTCTCTCACTTTCTTGCAAAAATTTGATCCAAAAGAGGTGATCTTCTTTCTCATCGCTTATGTATCTTCACCTTTGGGTAAACGTGTAATGATAAAAATTATAAAAGTATCATAGCAATATCATTGAGAAATTCTATCAATTAGGATAGTATCATTTATTAATGTTATTAAAAACCTCTCAAGATAAATAGAGAATCATGATGAATCGTCGCCACCGTATTTATGAAGGCAAGGCTAAAATTTTATATGAAGGACCTGAACCAGGAACTTATATTCAATTTTTTAAAGATGATGCAACTGCCTTTAATGCAAAAAAACATGAAATTATCGACGGAAAGGGCGTTTTAAACAACCGAATTTCGGAACATATTTTTAGCCATCTTGGACGTTTGGGCATCCCAACACATTTTATCAAACGTATAAACATGCGCGAACAGCTTATTAAAGCAGTGGAAATCATTCCGTTGGAAGTTGTTGTTCGCAATGTTGCTGCCGGCTCTCTTGCTAAGCGTTTAGGACTGGAAGAAGGAACCCCGCTTTCGCAATCCATCATTGAATTCTACTATAAAAATGATTCTCTCGATGATCCTATGGTAACGGAAGAACATATCACAGCTTTTGGGTGGGCTGTCCCACAAGAGATAGAAGATATCATGCAACTTTCAATTCGTATTAATGATTTTCTTTCTGGGCTTTTTGCCGGTGTTAACATCCAATTAATTGATTTTAAAATGGAATTTGGTCGCCTGTGGGAAGATGAAACAATGCGCATTGTTCTTGCTGATGAAATCTCTCCTGATTCTGCACGACTATGGGATATGCACACACAAGAAAAAATGGATAAAGACCGTTTTCGTCGTGATATGGGAGGGCTTATTAATGCCTATCAAGAAGTTGCTAAACGTCTTGGTATTATGAATGAAAACGAACCAACACGACCAAGTGGTCCCGTTCTCGTAAAGTAAAAACAAGGTAAAAAACATCACCTTATACAAACACCCCTCTTCAAAGGAGAGGTTCTTTTAAAAAGCAGGAAGCAAAAAATGAAAGCACGCATTACAGTTACTTTAAGAGAAAGCGTTCTTGATCCACAAGGAGAAGCAATTGTCGGTGCTTTAAAAAGTTTGGCTTTCGAAGGCATTCAATCTATTCGTCAAGGAAAGGTTTTTGATATTGTTCTTGATGATTTACCTTCTGAAACTGCAAAGAAAAAACTTGAACAAATGTGTGAAGAGTTACTCGCAAATACTGTCATTGAAAATTATACAATCGAACTTCTGTAAGTGAAACGCTCATGAAAACTGCCATCATTCAACTTCCTGGATTAAATCGTGATCGAGATATGGTTGCAGCATTACATCATATAACGGGAGTTGAGCCACTAAAAATTTGGCAAACAGAAACAACAATTCCAGATGTAGATGTTATTATTATTCCTGGTGGTTTTTCTTATGGCGACTACTTAAGATGTGGTGCGATTGGAGCGCGAACTCCCATCTTAAAAGCCATTCGTGAAAAAGCACAAGAAGGTACGACAATTATAGGTATCTGTAATGGATTTCAAATTTTGTTGGAAGCAGGATTATTACCCGGTACTTTAATGCGTAACGCTTCTTTAAAATTTGTTTGTCGTGAAATCAAGCTTGAAGTCGTCAACGCCAAGACAAAATTTTCTCGATATTATTCTAAAGGACAAATTATTCGTTGTCCTGTTGCCCATCATGACGGAAATTATTTTGTTGATAGTGAAACATTGAAACAAATGGAAGACAATGAACAAATTGTTTTTCGCTATGCAGAAAATACAAACCCGAACGGCTCAATGAAAGATATTGCTGGTATTGTTAATAAAGCTGGTAATATTCTTGGTATGATGCCCCATCCTGAAAACTTTATTGAACCCGCCCACGGAGGTACTGACGGTCGTTTACTTTTTCAAAGTGCTTTAGAGTTAGTAAATGGATAATGCTGCAAAAATACTCGCGCTCCATAATTTAAAAAAATAAGGATTTATACCATTTCTTGCTTCATAAAGCTATAAACAAAGCTCTTCACAAACAACAATGGATATTATTTTCTAAACACATAATTATTTAAGACCATTTTTAGTCTTAAATCCCACCAAACAAACGGACAAAATCTTCAGCTTACTGTCTATAAATATTTTTATTATTAAACAACATTATTGTTTATAATATAAGCTGCTAGGTTTAAAAAATAAAAATACTAAATTTCGATTAATTTGACGGATAAATACTCATGAAGCCTTGCAATAACATCACTATTACATCAGAACTCATTGCACAACACGGGCTAAAAGAAGATGAATATCAACGTATCCTAACGTTAATTGGTAGAGAACCAACATTTACTGAACTAGGAATTTTTTCTGCAATGTGGAACGAACATTGTTCCTATAAATCATCTAAAAAATGGCTAAAAACTCTTCCGACAGAAGGAAAATGTGTCATCCAAGGACCTGGTGAAAATGCTGGTGTTGTCGATATTGGCGAAGGACAATGTGTTGTTTTCAAAATGGAAAGCCATAACCACCCTTCTTATATTGAACCTTATCAAGGTGCAGCGACAGGTGTTGGTGGTATTTTACGTGATGTCTTTACAATGGGAGCCCGTCCTGTTGCTGCTATGAATGCATTGCGATTTGGTGCTCCTGACCACCCACGAACACGCCATCTTGTTTCTGGTGTTGTTTCTGGAATAGGTGGTTACAGCAATTCTTTTGGTGTTCCAACGGTTGGTGGAGAAGTAAATTTTGATGAGCGTTATAATGGCAATATCCTTGTTAACGCTTTTGTCGCCGGTATTGCAAAGACAGACGCCCTTTTTTATTCTAAAGCACAAGGTATTGGACTCCCTGTTGTTTATCTGGGTGCAAAAACAGGACGTGATGGTGTCGGTGGAGCAACAATGGCTTCTGCTGAATTTGATTCTTCAATCAGTGAAAAACGCCCAACTGTTCAAGTCGGTGATCCTTTTACAGAAAAATGTCTCCTTGAAGCATGTTTAGAGCTCATGGAACTTGGAGCCGTGGTTGCTATTCAAGATATGGGGGCAGCAGGACTCACCTCTTCTGCCGTTGAAATGGGAGCAAAAGGAAATCTGGGGATACAGCTTAATCTTGATACAGTTCCTGTTCGAGAAGAAAACATGACAGCCTATGAAATGATGCTTTCTGAAAGTCAAGAGCGTATGCTCATGGTCCTTAAACCAGAACTAGAAAAGCAAGCAGAAGCAATTTTTCATAAGTGGGGACTACATTTTTCTATCATTGGAAAAACAACCGATGATTTACGTTTTCGTGTATTTCATCAAGGGGAAGAAGTTGTCAATCTTCCCATCAAAGAGCTTGGTGATGAAGCGCCTGTTTATGATCGTCCTTGGAGTGAGCCGGCAAAAAAAACACCCTTGAAAGCAGAAGACGTCAAAAAAGTTGAAAATCTTGGTGATGCGCTTCTGAGCTTATTGAATTCTGCTGATCAAAGTTCTCGGCGATGGGTTTATGAACAATATGATACCCTTATCCAAGGAAATAGCCTTGTTTGTCCAGGAGGTGATGCAGGCGTTATCCGTGTAGGAAACAACAGCAAACGTGCTCTTGCTTTTTCTTCTGATGTAACACCTCGCTATTGTGAAGCAGACCCTTATGAAGGGGGGAAACAAGCTGTCGCAGAATGCTGGCGAAACATTAGTACGACAGGTGCAACACCACTGGCTGCTACAGATAATCTCAATTTTGGTAACCCTGAAAAACCTGAAATTATGGGACAGCTGGTTTTTGCTATTAAAGGTATAGGAGAAGCTTGTAGAATCCTTGATTTTCCTATCGTTTCAGGCAATGTTTCTCTTTACAACGAAACAAATGGAGAAGCCATTCTTCCAACCCCCACAATTGCTGGGGTAGGCCTTCTTAATGATTGGTCTAAAATGGTAACAATAAGTGGTATGCAAAATGGAGATATTCTTGTTTTAGTAGGAAATTGCGGCTCCCATTTAGGACAATCAATCTATGCACGTAACATTTTAAATATTGATGCAGGCCCCCCCCCCCCTGTAGATTTACAACTTGAAAAAAAGCATGGTCAATTTGTTCGAGATGTCATACATCGTGGTTTTATTCACGCCGCCCATGACCTTTCTGACGGAGGATTAGCGATAGCACTTGCTGAAATGGTCATTAAAGCAGGTAAAGGAATCAAAGTAAAATTAAGCAATAAATCACCCCATCATGCAGAACTTTTTGGAGAAGACCAAGGACGTTATCTTTTAGCCGTCAAACCTCACTCTCTTAATAGTCTTAAAGAGCGTGCACAAATCAATACAGTTTCTTTAACAGAGCTAGGTCAAGTCGAGGGTACTTCTCTTAATATAGATGGGATATTAACACTTTCAGTAGACAAACTCACAAAAGCCTATGAAAACTGGTTTCCACAATTTATGGGTGAAGAATAAAAATTGTTTTTTCTCTTAAACAGCCTTTATAAAAAATGAACAACATAGGAGAATAATGATGGCAATGAGTGCCCATGCAATTGAAACGCTTATTCGTGAAGGCATTCCTGATGCTACTGTAAGAATTCGTGATCTTGCTGGAGATGGGGAACATTATGCTGCAGAAGTTATTTCTGAAAGTTTTCGTGGTAAAACCCGTGTTCAACAACATAAAATGGTCTATGATGCCCTTAAAGGCAATATGGGAAATGACCTTCACGCCTTAATGTTGCAAACAAATGTCCCAAAATAATCTAAAATTTCTTCTTGCATTCACACATTTAATACGATTAAAAGCAGTATGAATATAAATTACACACTGATAAAAATCTGAAATATCGAGGGATAAAAATGACCACTGTTCATGATTTTATTGACAACGAAATTAAAACAAACGACGTCATTTTATTCATGAAAGGAACACCTGACGCTCCGCAATGCGGGTTTTCAGGACAAGTTGTTCAAATTCTTGATTATTTAGGATTGAATTATAAAGGGATTAATATCTTAACTTCTAACGAATTGCGTCAAGGGATTAAAGATTACTCAAATTGGCCAACAATTCCACAGCTTTATATCAAAGGTGAATTTATCGGAGGCTGTGATATTGTTAAAGAGATGTTTCAAAACAATGAGTTACAGGAACTTTTGAAAGAAAAAAATATTCCATGTAATCAATCATAGGTATCTTTCATTTTATTCAGACTCTTAAAAAGAGCTGTTTTCAGACGAAATTTTTATTTCAAGGATGCCATATGTCATATTCAGTCGATGAACAAACGCATAGAGATGCGATTAGAAACAAAATTGGCTATAAAGAATTTGTTATTCTTATTGCTTCGCTCATGGCTATTAACGCTATAGCTGTTGATATTATGCTGCCAGCTATGCCCGATATTTTAGACGGCTTAAATGTTCTCAATGAAAATGATCAACATTATATCATTTCGAGTTATCTTATTAGCTATGGTATTGCTCAAATATTTTTCGGTCCAATAAGCGATAGGTATGGACGACGTAAACTTATTCTTCTCGGGCTTGCTTTTTATTCATTTACGGCGATTGGCTGTGCCTTTGTAACTGATTTTTCTCTCTTACTTATTTTACGTATCTTGCAAGGAATTGGAGGGGCTGCTATGCGAGTTCTTACAGTTTCCGTCGTACGTGATCTTTACAGTGGTCGAAAAATGGCAGAAGTTATGTCTATTGTTATGATGGTTTTTCTTGTTGCACCAATGGTTGGTCCCGCAACAGGACAGATCATTTTACTTCTTGGACATTGGCAATATATTTTTATTTTCATGGCAATGATTGGTTTAGGACTGATGATTTGGATTCAACTGCGCTTGCCTGAAACTCTTTATGCGCAACGCTCTCTTTCCTTTTCTTCAGTTAAACACAACTTATGGATTGTAATAACCAATCGTACAACACTTTGCTATACACTTGCAACTTCCATTATTTTAGGCTGTATCTTTACCGCCGTTAATACATCACAACAAACATATGAAGGGATCTATAATCTAGGACTTTGGTTCCCTATTGCTTTTGCAGTTGGTGCTGCATTTCAAGCTCTATCATCATTCTTTAACTCTCAACTCGTTGGACGCCTTGGAATGCGGCGTATTGCTCATACTATGCTTTTGCTCTTTTGTGCCACTTCATGCATTTGGTTTATTGGGTCCATCTTAGCAGGTGGTGTTATCCCTTTTCCTTTTTATATGACGTTATATTGTATATTAATGTTTACCTGCGGTGGTATTATGGCTAATTTCAATACACTCGCTCTTGAACCTGTAGGAGAAATAGCTGGAACAGCTTCTTCTGTATCCGGCTTTCTTCAAACATCTATCGGTGCAGGACTTAGCTTTTTTATTGCCCAACAATTTGATGAAACAACCATCCCAAACTCAGCAGGATTTTTCTTTCTGAGTCTCACTGCCATACTTCTCGTCTTATGGGCTGAACGTGGTCATCTTTTTAGGCAATATCATAGTAATCCTAACGAATAAATATTACTACGAAAGATTAATAACATCTCTCTTGAACAATAAGAAAATAAACCTATCAGACAAAATAAAACATCTCCAAATAGAACACTCTTGTGTTAAACATTCACATTGTTTGTTTAAAGGTACAGCTCTCGAAATATCAAATCATTTCACGACAGCACCCATAAATGGTATAATGTAAAAAAACAAACATACTATTGTTGCAACAACTCTTGTCTGTGAAACGGTTTATTAAAAAATATTTTTATTCTTTTCTTCAATAGTTTTTATGAAGACGGGCTGGTCTCTCATCTCATGATAGGAAAACAAACAGTTTTGATTGATTTAACCTGAACAAGATCGAAATAAGAGAAAAACTTACGCTTTAGGTCTTTCGTTCAATATAAAAAATAATAAATTATCTTTATAAATTAATATCTTACATAATCATAAAACCATAGGGAATTTTCCCATTTATAAAATACATTTAATTGATAAATTTTCCTGATTTTGGAAATCCTCTTGGAACCAAACGCCCGACGCCCGCACGCATTCCCATCCATTCAATGAGATCATCAGCTTGACGGTTAAAGATTCGTTCAGCTGTATCTTGCCAACTTAAGCCTTCTGATAAATTAAAAGTCTTGGCATCAACAACACCACCTTCTTTATAACGCTGTAAACGAACACCTTTACCGCGATTCATTTCTGGTATTTGTTCAATAGAAAAAATAAGCATTTTACGGTTTTCACCGACTACAGCAACATGATCACCATTTACCGGAACACAAAGCTTTACCTTATCAGGAGCTTTCACATTCATCACTTGCTTTCCTTTTCGTGTATTGGCGATCACTTCTGCAGAAGAAACAATAAAACCATTACCGTGAGATGAAACCAAGAGAAATTTTTCCTCGGCGTGATGCACAAAAGCTGTGAGAACATCGTGCTCATCATCCATATCAACTAAGAGACGAATAGGTTCACCATGTCCCCGCCCTCCAGGTAAATTATTTGCACCAATAGCAAAAAACTTCCCCCCCGTACTGATCAGCACAATCTTGTCGGTCGTAAATGCTGGAAAGGCTAACTTTAAACTGTCTCCTTCTTTAAAAGAAAGTGCTTTATAATCGTTCAAGTGTCCCTTCAAAGCACGCATCCACCCCTTTTCAGAAATAACAATAGTAATCGGTTCTTTTTCGATCATTGCTTGTTGAATATCATCAAGATCATGTCTTGGTGCTTCTTCAAACGTCGTACGTCTTTTCCCCAAAAGTGTTTCAGGACCAAAAGTGTTTCGAACTTTTTTGATTTCTTCTGAAATTATTTTCCACTGTTTTATAGGAGAAGCTAATAAATTCTGTAGTTTTTCTTTTTCAGCTTTCAAACTTTCAAATTCTTTACGAATTTCAAATTCCTCAAGTTTACGCAAAGAACGCAAGCGCATATTAAGAATAGCTTCAGCTTGATTTTCTGTTAATTCAAACCGATTAATCAGCTTCTTTTTCGGTTCATCCTCTTCACGAATAATCTGAATGACCTCATCGAGATTTAAATAGGCAATAAGATATCCATGAAGAATTTCCAATCGGCTATCAATTTGATCAAGCCGATAATAAGAGCGACGAATAAGCACTTCTTGACGATGTTCAAGCCATTGCTGCAAACTTTCTCGCAAAGAAAGAACATTGGGTATTTTTCCCAAAGACAAAACATTCAGATTAAGGGGAAATCTTACTTCAAAGTCAGTCAATTTAAAAAGAGACTCCATAAGGAGCTCCGGATCAACCGACCGATTTTTAGGAACAAGCACGATTCTGATATCTTCTGCTGATTCATCTTGGATATCCTCAAGCATTGGCAATCGGCGTGCAAGCAACAATTCCGCAGTTTTTTCAATAAGACGTGACTTTTGAATCTGATAGGGAATTTCAGTCACAACAATCACATAAGAACCACGGCTACCAGGTTCCTGATGCCAACGTGAACGCAAGCGAAAGAATCCACGCCCAACACGATAGGATTCCTCAATACTTTTTTTAGGTTCAACTAAAATTCCCCCCGTCGGAAAATCAGGACCAAGAACGAATTGATTTAATTCCTCATCATTTACATCGGGATGCGCAATCAAATGGAGTGCTGCATCACAAAGCTCAGCAACATTATGGGGTGGAATAGATGTTGCCATACCAACAGCAATACCAGAAGAACCATTTGCTAAAAGATTAGGGAAAGCTCCTGGTAAAACAACCGGCTCTTCATCTTCCTCATTATAGGTTAAACGAAAATCAATAGCATTCTCATTAATTCCTTCAAGTAACAATGCAGCCACTTCAGTCATACGTGCTTCCGTATAACGCATGGCAGCAGCATTATCACCATCAATATTACCAAAATTGCCTTGCCCATCAACCAACGGATAACGAACAGCAAAACTTTGAGCCAAGCGCACCAAGGCATCATAAATAGACGCATCCCCATGAGGATGAAATTTTCCCATGACATCACCAACAATCCGCGCACATTTCGCATAAGACTGTCCAGGATTTAGTTTGAGAAGACGCATCGCATGAACAATCCGCCGGTGGACCGGCTTCAATCCATCACGTACATCAGGCAATGCACGGTGTGTAATCGTAGAAAGTGCATAAGCCAAATAACGTTCCTGTAAAGCAGAACGTAATTCTATTGGTTCAATATGTTCTTTATCAAAAGGTAAATTCATTTTATCAGACATAGTATTAAAACAACAATTCCCACAATAATAAGAAATTATTTTATAGGATTTATTTAATGAAATCTTCTATGAGTCGACTTTTTTATTAAAAGTCAATTACATAAAAACAAACGCTGCAATTAGAACATGAACAGAAAATTATATCAATTTGAAAAATTTATACATGTCCTTCCCCCTTGTCCTAAGTAATTTATTGAAAGCTTTGTCAAATTCGACGATAATTTAACTGCCCACAAAGAGTTATTTCATCTTTTCTGAAATGACAAAAGCACCTTTCAAACATCATCTTTTATTATAAAGATAAATTGTATAACAACCCCATTCAGTTTTTCTACGAAAAACCAAAAAAATGTTCAAAGCTTATGAAATTTAAACTTTTCAGAGTAAGTCCATAGAATGGAAAACCACATTATTCTCATAAAAACGAAGAGACACAATTCTCTGCTACAACGTTGTAAAAACTTCAATAAAAAATAAATAATATATTGACATATAAAGATAATTAATTTTTTTCAACTAAAATGAGGCTCCCGAATATTATAGAATTCTTTTATTTCTAATTTATTCATGATCAAGCAATTATAATTATTTCCTCACCTATCACAAGGGGAAAAGCCACTATAGAAACAAGGAATAAAAATGCCTCGTAAAGAATCAACACAATAGCGTTTTGCCTATCTAAATTTCACAAACAGTACACGCACACACCGTTGACTCTTGAAAGGCATCAAAACTTCACTCTACGTAGAAAAGATGAAACCAATCCATTATCAACTTTATGAGCTATTTTTGTGAGTAGGAGCCATGCGGATTCCTAAATCACGTAATTGTGTAGGAGAAACATCAGACGGAGCGCTCATTAAAAGATCAAGCGCCTGTTGGTTCATAGGGAATAAAGCAACTTCACGCAAATTTTTAACACCTTGTAACAGCATAATAATGCGGTCAATTCCCGCAGCCATGCCACCATGTGGCGGAGCCCCATAATGGAATGCACGATAAAGACCACCGAAACGATCTTTCACAACTTCCTTAGAAAGTCCTACAAGTTCAAAAACTTTAAGCATCATTTCTGGTAAATGATTACGAATTCCACCTGATGCAATTTCATAACCATTGCAAACAAGATCATATTGAAAAGCTTTAATAGTAAGAGGATCTTGGCAGGCAAGGGCATTTTCTCCCCCTTGAGGCATGGAAAAAGGATTATGTCCAAAATCAATCTTTTTTTCATCTTCATTCCATTCAAAAAATGGAAAATCAACAATCCACGCCATAGAGAAACTATCTCTATCAAGAAGATCTAATTCTTCCCCTACCCTTGTGCGTGCTGCTCCGGCAAAAGATGAAAACTTTTTTGGATCGCCAGCTACAAAAAAACAGGCATCCCCACTTTCAAGACCAAGCTGTATACGGATTGCTTCAGTCCTCTGTTCACCAATATTTTTGGCGATAGGCCCTGCTCCTTCAAATTTTCCTTCTTCTTCACGCCAGAAAATATAGCCGAGCCCTGGTTGCCCCTCGCCTTGTGCCCATACATTCATACGATCACAAAAAGCACGACTTCCACCCGTTTTAGCTGGAATAGCCCACACTTGTGCATTCTCATCATTCGCTAAAATTTGAGCAAAGACTTTGAAACCAGAATTATAAAAATGCTGAGAAACATCTTCCATAATGATCGGATTACGCAGATCAGGCTTATCAGAACCATATTTTCGCATTGCTTCATCATAAGAAATGCGAGGAAAGCTTTGTGTCACAGTCTTTCCATCTGCAAATTCTTCAAAAATAGAACGCATAATAGGTTCCATAGTTGCTAAAACATCTTCTTGCTCAACAAAACTCATTTCAACATCTAATTGATAAAATTCACCAGGAAGACGGTCGGCCCTTGGATCTTCATCTCTAAAACATGGAGCAATCTGAAAATAACGATCAAAACCTGACATCATCAACAACTGTTTATATTGCTGTGGCGCTTGCGGTAACGCATAAAATTTTCCCTGATGAACACGACTCGGAACCAAAAAATCACGTGCGCCTTCCGGCGATGAAGCTGTCAAAAGTGGCGTCGTAAATTCCGTAAAACCATTATTTTGCATAGCCCGTCTCATAGCCGCAATAATTTCAGTCCGACGCATGATATTTTTGTGCATAGTCTCCCGACGCAAATCAAGAAAACGATATTTTAATCGAATATCTTCTGGATAATCAGGCTCACCAAAAACCGGTAAAGGAAGCTCATCAGATTTTGAAAGAATTTCTACCTCTTGTGCAAAAATTTCAATCTCACCTGTTGGAAGCGTTGCATTAATAACCTCATCAGAACGAGCACACACCTCCCCATCCACACGAATAACCCATTCAGAACGCACTTTTTCAATAACTTTAAAAGCTGGTGAAGCAGGATCAGCAACAATTTGTGTGATTCCAAAATGATCACGTAAATCCACAAAAAGAATCCCTCCATGATCACGAACACGATGAACCCACCCCGAAAGACGAACTTGTGTTCCTACATCACATCTACGAAGAGCCGCACAATGATGACTGCGATAACGATGCATGTTTTTTGCCTTTGATTATAATATTCACATGCGCTACAAACGCTTTTTAATAACCATTTGTCAAGATATGAGAATAAAAACTCAAAAATAAAGTCAACAAAGGACAAATTTAATTTATCGAATTATAATAAAATGATGAATCTTATTACACAAACAACAGATCTTGAAATTGCACTTAACGCTCTACGTACCTCTGATTTTGTAACAGTCGATACTGAGTTTATCCGCGAAACAACTTTTTGGCCTCAACTGTGTTTAATACAGCTCGCCTCACCAGATGTTACAGTTTTGATTGATCCCATAGCACCAGATATTGATTTACAACCATTTTTTGACCTTATGGTCGATAAAAAAGTTGTAAAAGTTTTTCATGCTGCGCGCCAAGATATTGAAACAATTTATCACCTTGGAGGTGTTATTCCTTCCCCTCTCTTTGATACGCAAATAGCAGGATCCATTTGTGGATTTGGTGATTCTATCTCCTATGATCAAATTGTACAACGCTGTACAGGGCATCATCTTGATAAATCCTCCCGCTTTACAGACTGGAGTTACCGCCCTTTGTCTGAAAAACAACTGCTCTATGCACTTTCCGATGTAACTTACTTAAGAGATGTTTACTTGTTATTGAAAAAAAGGTTAGAGAAAAATCAACGAGCTCACTGGATGGATGATGAAATAACAATCCTTTTAAATCCTAAAACCTATGATATGCCAGAAGATGAAGCATGGAAAAAAGTGAAAGGAAAAATTAAAAAGCCACGTGAACTTGCTGTATTACAAAAGATAGCAGCTTGGCGGGAACGTGAAGCACGAAAATACAATATGCCACGTCGTCATATCATAAAAGATGAATGTCTTATAGAAATAGCAACCCAACAACCAAAAGATGAATCTGCATTAAAACGGTTGCGCAGTCTTAATAAGAACTGGGATAAACTCTCAATTGCTCAATCATTAATCAAAGCTGTCCACGAAGGATTAGAGGTGGATCTTTCTACTTTACCCCCCATTCCTAAACATAATCCACTCAATGATACGACAGCCGCTGTTATCGATCTGCTCAAAGTGTTATTAAAAATTGTTGCAAATGAAAACAGCATTGCCCCTAAAATTATTGCAACATCTAATGATTTAGAAAAAATTGCCAATGGAGGAATAAAGAAAAATATTCCCGCTATGAATGGCTGGCGCTATGAAATATTTGGTAAAAAAGCCGAACAACTGCTAAAGGGCCAGATAGGGTTTTACTTTAACGATGGAAAAATAAGCACAAAACAGCTTTAATTTACATTTTCATTTTGAAAAATCCATTACGCTACTCATTATCTACATCAATTGGTATGCCCTATAGGCCAACGCAAACAGGATAAATAAAGCCTACTTCTGACAAAGTTAAAAAATTAAATAGTAAACTCTTATTAAAATGATAGCTAAATCTTTATCAGGTCAATTAAATAGAAATCCCATTAAAAATAATCTAAAAAAACAGACAGTTCCTTATTTAAAAGTTTTGAAAAAAAAAGTTCTGATAATAAAAGCGCATTCATTACAAAAATAGCAGCCTAGAAATAGGAACAAACAAAGATATAATGCCTCACGTCACCATATCGTATTAAAAACTACCAAGATTGCAATCTAACAATCAAAAACGAGCCAGCATAACAACTAAAATACCTAACAAAAGCAATATATTGATTTCTAACGATAATCTAGCGTTATTTATATTGAATTAGACCTCCGAATATCGTAAGATCCTCTCACTCCATCTCAATAAAACTCATAAAGTTTCACATAAGAAATTATATGATAAAGCGCTGTTTTTTATAAATTAAACACCTTTTAAAGGATTCGAAAATCATAGTTAATAAATAGTTGTGATTTATTTCTATTTTTTATAGTGAAAGGATTTTATAATGACTGAAATGATATTCTTTTGACAGACCGTGAAAGTGCAAAACTGTTTCATATGAGTATTTCAACATTCCAGCGTCATGTAACCAATGGATCTCTCCCAAAATCTTTAAAACTTGTTTTTTATCGCGTTGGTTACAATCGTAATCTTATCAAGATAATCGAGCAAGCTAAACAAAAACGTTATAACGACGCAGCATAAAAAGAAAACCTTTTCACGTAAAAATGGACAAAACTTTTCATTTTCACATGAAGCTTATGAAGTGAAAAATCCATCCTGTGATGCAAGTAACAGAATAAAAAATTATGTTTTCTTTTATGAATGCTCAGGTATTACAAATGCTTTGCGTGGTGTCTAGCATGGGCGTTATGGAACAAGTCCTATTGTCCAGCTCATGATGATAGGCTACCTAGTTTATCCCTCGTCAATGGCCCTATTATTAAGACATAAAACACGAATAAATTAGGAAAAAAATCAAAAAATTTCAAAAGCGAGAGGTTGTTTTATTATTTTTGATAACTTCTGTAATCGTCCAAGAGGACGTTCTCCTAATAACCCAGCGTAATTCTTTGGGATCTGCAGGATAATATGATCTGCTTTTTTATGCCACAATAAATGAGGTAAAATTCCTGCAACAGAAGCACTAAAAAGATGAGCAATACGCATAGTTTCGCCAAGAATACGTGCTTTTTCAATTATATTTTGAGTTGCTAATTGAAAAATGGGAAGAGATTCTTTATCAACCAATAAACTCGTATTGCGAAAAAAAACAGCAAGTGCCGCATAAAGGCGCCCTTCATGAGAAATTCCTGGATAAGATCCTAAAGCTATTTGATTTGCTGCTTCATTGCCTCGATAATCTGGATGTATACGCCAACCAATATCCGCAAGAAGACAAGCGGCTTGACGATAACGGCATTCATTTTCGGTTTCTGAAATTCCAAAAACTTCAAAAGCATTCGTCGTAAAATCAATGAGTTCTTCTGCTTGTTTTGGTGAACGTGCCCGTAAAATAGCCATTTCTGTGCATGCTGCAATGAGAGGATCTGAAAGTCGAATCGCCTGCGGCAATCGTGAATAAAGAAAACCTTCACGAACGCCAGCACCAGAAAAGATTATCTTTTCAAACTCCATACACTGAATGAGTTCAATAAGAACTATTGCCCCATAAGATAAAAGTTTTCGACGGTTCTGAGAAACCGCTGCAATCCCTCTCATATTATCAATATTGCCACGTGCTACAAGACGTAAAAAGTTCTCCATTTCAACAGCATCAACTTCATAGCCATGCATAACAGGGAGCCGATAGTGTTTCATTGCCATATGGAGTTTTGCCAAATTACGCCATGTCCCCCCTACTGCATAAAAATAACGTGCTATACCTTTACGAGCACGAACAACAGACGATTTATAAAATTGCTCATGTACAATTTTTGTAGCTACAGCACTATCATTATTTGACATATACTGTAGCCTTAAACCACCCAATGGGAGCGTTATCCCTTCACCAACATCAGAATGATCAATATCAATCAGCTCAAGACTTCCACCACCAAGATCCCCAGAAATACCTTTTGGTTGATAAAAAGTAGACACAACTCCATATGCTGAATACATAGCTTCTTCACTTCCTGAAAGAAGATATATTTTATTTTGCAAAATATCTTCAGCATGCTGAATAAATGCTACGCCATTCTGTGCATCTCGTGCTGCTGCTGTTGCTAAAGTATAGACCTCATCTGCCCCAATCTGTCGACAAAGCGTACGAAACCGTTTCAGTGTTTGCAACGCCATTTTCATCGATTTTTCTTCTAAAAATCCTGTTTTCGCCACACCATGACCGAGACCACAAAGAATCTTTTCATTAAATAAAACTGTTGGTGATCGAACAAGCCCCTCATAAATAACCAACCGAACAGAATTTGAGCCAATGTCAATAACAGCAACAGGCTTACGCCCTTTTAACCGACCTTGAGCATCTCTATATGTCATTGGATTTTAGTCTTTATGTATTTCGGCTTGTTGCCGATGCAACGCAACCAAGCGCGAAACAGAAGACTCAAAAGACTCATTTTCCCCCGCAAAACTTGTATTGGCCATAAAATACTCCTGCGCATTAAATAGACTTTCACCTATCTGCGGTGTAATACGTTTTGATGTTCCATCCTTAAGTATATCAAAGCTTTGTTGATTATCAATGATATTAGCTAACATAATCTGTAAAAGAATTTTTTGACGCACTATTTTATTAAAAACCGGAACCAATATTTCAATACGATAGTCCAAATTACGAGGCATCATATCAGCAGAGCCTAAGTAAACGAGTGCATTTTCATTAGGCAAATCTTGACCATTCCCAAAACAAAAAATGCGACTATGTTCAAGAAAACGCCCGACAATTGATTTTACACGAATATTATCCGAAATTCCTAGAATACCAGGACGTAAACAACATATCCCCCGCACAACCAAATCAATTTGCACCCCTGCTTGACTGGCACGATATAAAGCATCAATAATTTCAGGATCAACCAATGCATTAACTTTCATCCAAATAGCAGCAAACCTTCCCTGTTGTGCATGAACAATTTCTCCCTCAATATGCTCTAAGATACGACCACGCAGTGTTAAGGGTGAAAAAGCAATCTTCATTGTTTCATTTGGACGCTCATATTGCGCAATATAATTGAATAATAACGCAACATCATGAGCGATATCATCATCCGTGGAAAAAAAAGAAAGATCGGTATAAGTTTTAGCATTAATGGGATGATAATTTCCTGTTCCAAGATGAACATAAGAGCGAAGACGTTTTCCCTCACGTCTCACAACTAATGACATCTTAGCATGCGTTTTTAATGCAATAAAACCAAAAATAACTTGAACCCCAGCACATTCAAGATCCCGGGCCCAACGAATATTTGCTTCCTCATCAAAACGTGCTTTAAGTTCTACCAAAGCAGTCACAGACTTTCCCTGTTCAGCTGCTTCAATCAAAGCGCCAACAATTGGACTATCATTTGATGTACGATAAAGTGTTTGTTTTATTTCTACAACATCAGGATCGCAAGCAGCTTGACGTAAAAATTGGACAACAACATCAAATGTCTCATAAGGGTGATGAATCACAATATCATTTTCACGAATAGCCGCAAAACAATCCCCATGATGTTCACGAATACATTCTGGAACACGAGAAATATAAGGAATAAATTTAAGATCATCGCGGGGAATAGAAACAATTTCTGATACCGTATTAAGCGCTAAAAATCCGTCAAGGACATTAATACAATTATCAGGAACAGCGAGACTATTCGCTATAAATTGGCGTAAACTCTCTGGCATTTTTGCGTCAAACTCAACTCGAATAACCTGCCCACGGCGCCGCCTTTTTAGAGCAGTTTCAAAAAAATGAACAAGATCCTCAGCTTCTTCTTCTACTTCAATATCGCTATCTCGGATTATTCTAAATGTACCAATTCCTTTAACCTCATAGTTAGGAAATACATGTTTAATAAAAAGGCAAATAACATCTTCAGATGCGATAAAACGAAAATGATTACCTTCTTGAGGAAGAAGAACGAAACGCCTTAAAAGCATTGAAATAGACAACAATACTGTGTGTGAATTCTGATCAGTTTCTCCAGACAATTGAAGCCCAATAGAAAGCCCTAAATTAGGAATAAACGGAAAAGGATGAGTAGAATCAACAGGTAAAGGTTTTAAAACAGGAAAAATTGTCTCAAGAAAATATTTTTCAAGCCATGATTTTTCAATTTCTGAAAGATCATCAGAACAAATAATTTCAATATCATTCTTTTTTAATTCATCACGTAAAACATTCAATTCTCGTAGTTGGTGAGCCTGCAGCTTTGAAATCTCAGCTAATACAATATCAAGTTGTTCCTGTGGAGTGTGCCCATCTGCACTGCACGCTGTAACGCGAGCACGAATTTGAGCTGCTAGTCCTGCAACACGAACCATAAAAAACTCATCAAGATTTGCAGCTGAAATAGAAAGAAATTGTAGACGTTCTAATAAAGGATGTTTCGAATTAGCCGCTTCCATCAAAACACGATTATTAAATTGTAGCCATGAAAACTCTCGATTAATAAACCGTACCGGATTTTTCATTGTTATATTCGATATAGAAATTTTATTTACCACCCTCTGTTCCATATATCCTAAATAATTTTCTTTTATATTTTCTAAAATCCTTGACGAAATATCTCACATAACATTTGATAATATGTTATCATCATAATAATATATCAATACCTAACTTCCCTCATCATTTTTCCATTTAATATTTAAAAGTACTTGGAATTATTGCTATGCGCAAAGCACTAAAAGTAAGACAACTATTCTAATATAGCATAAAAGAAGAGAAATTTGTCTTAAAAAGCATCTTGCATTATTATACGCTTTATTACAAACTCACGCCTATAAAATAGAAGAGCCCAATCATAGCTGATGAGAAAATTTATTCTGGAGTTTGTATGCCATGGCTGATCACAATATTCCTCATTTCCAAAATGACCTTGGATATAAAACAATCGAAATTGGTGTGAAAGAATTTATGTGTGTAGGCGCTACACACCCATTCGATCATCCTCATATCTTTATCGATATGGGAGCAGCAGATGAGAAAATTTGCCCTTACTGCTCAACCCTTTATCGTTATGTTCCCTCGCTATCATACGATCAAACAAACCCAACAGGATGCTTATATCATCCAGAAAAGCTATTATAATTGCGTTTTTTGGCTTTCTTAATAACCCCTCTTTTAATTCTGCTTGTTTAATATGAAATCATTTGTGGAACAATCACCCATCATCGTTGGAGGAGGAATTGCTGGTTTAAGCACTGCTTTAGCACTCGCTCATAAAGGAATTGCAAGCACCATTATCGAAAAGTGTAAGCAACTTGAAACGATAGGCGCTGGTATTCAACTGACACCAAATGCAACATCTATTCTTGCTCGCTGGAAACTTCTTAACAAACTCACTGAAGTCGCGACAATCCCATATTTTCTTGAGTTAAAAGATGGATTATCTTTAAAAATACATCTACGGGCTCATCTTATTAATCTAACAGAAAAATATTGGAAAGCCCCTTATATGACGATTCACCGCGCGGCTTTACAAAAAATTTTATATAATGCAGTGATTGAAAATCCTTTGATCAAATACAAAGCAGGCGAAACGATTGTATCTTCTACCCAATCGGCAACCAACATTAAAATCACGACAATAAAAACAGATACGGCAACAGAACAGCTTTATTCAACGCCCCTTCTGATCGGATGTGATGGCGTTTGGTCAACATTACGGCAACAATCTCCTTTTCATGAAAAAGCAAATTTTAGTGGCTTTATTGCTTGGCGTGCAACAACAACATTTGATAATCTTCCTCAAAACTTTCGTTCTTCATTGCAAAATATGAAAACAATTACGGCTTGGATGGGACCAAAAAATCATCTTGTTGTCTACCCCATTCAATCGTCAGAAAAAATTTTTAATTTTGTCGCCATTACGCATGGAGAAAATTCAAAAGAAGGATGGGCCCATAAAGGAGATAAAGAAAAACTCAAATCTCTTTTTAAAGATTGGAATTCAAAAATCTTACAAATCTTCGATCATATTGATGAATGGAGTTATTGGCCACTTTTTCAAATGAAACAAAATCGTTTTATCGGTTTAGAGAGACAAGTATTTGTTGGCGATTGCGCACATGCTGCCTTACCTTTTGCAGCACAAGGCGCCGCTATGGCAATCGAAGATGCCGCCACATTAGCAAAAGCACTTTCATTGAAAGATTTTTCATTAACGAAAGCACTTTCGCTTTACGAAACAACACGCACCCCGCGTATTGCAGCAGTAAAAAAACGCGGAGATTTCAATAGATTAGCCTATCACGCAACCGGTCCCATAGCAATTGCACGCAATCTCATGATGAAAATTCGTACACCAGAGAGCATTATGTCAGATCTCAATTGGCTTTACATGTATGATGCGATGAATTCTATAAAAAATAATGATAAAAACTTATAAAATTCTTCCGGCACTTTGAATATTACGAAAGAACGAGATTTTTTTAATTTTATGACACTAAAAAATATCATAATTTACTCTAATAAAAGCAATATTTTTCGAAACCTACAATCTGATTTTAAAAGCTCAATTTTTAGCTCTCCTAAAAGCAAAAACACCACTCAAAATCAGCTCCCATCTTTAATCTTTCTTTAACTCAATTCTACATCAACAACACCCTGAATTAATTTCATAGCATTTGCGACATGTGAATTTACCTTATATCGCTTAGGAAGCGCAATTTCGACTTCTCGCAATCCATCCTCTTGAATTAAAATAAGCCCAACCTCTCCATTCCCCCCAAGATTTAAATTTTGTTCAATTTGTGGAAGCATATCAACTGTTTTTATAAAGAGACGCATCATTTTATGCTGTTGTAATGATTCATTTTCCAAAGACTGAATTGTTTCAATTCGCAAACTAACTCCTTCAGAACGATTTTCTGCGCTCACCGTAATAATAAAAGATTTTCCGGGTTCTAGCATCTCTTCATAATCCGAGAGTGCCTCAGAAAAAAGAACTGCTTCATATTGTCCACTTGTATCAGAAAAATGAATAATTCCCATTTTTTTACCAGATTTTGTTTTGCGCACGTTTTTTGCCACAACAGTTCCAGCAAGCCGTGCAGCCGTTGCTCCCCCTTTAACGGCATTGGCAAAATTACCCCAAGTCTGAATGCGTTTTTTGTTTAGAATAGCTTGATACTCCTCCAAAGGATGCGCAGAAAAGTAAAAACCTATAGCTTGAAATTCTCGATAAAGTTTCTCAGCCGGCAACCAAGGGGTTGTTTGCGATAAAATCAATGGTTCTTTTAATCCGCCTGCCATTCCAAATATATCAACCTGCCCGCTAGAATTGTCATCGAGAATACGAAGTGCACGCGCATGAAGGGTTCCAAGATTGGCTAATAAAACCTCACGTGCAATGTTAAAACAATCAAAAGCACCAGCACAAACTAAACTTTCCATCGCACGCTTATTAACAATACGAGGATCAACACGCGCACAAAAATCTTCCAAATCCTTAAAAATCTTACTCCCACGACAAGAAACAATATGATCTACAACAGTTTCTCCCACACCTTTAATGGCAGCAAGAGAATAATAAATACAATTATCACCAACCTCAAAAACACGATGAGATGTTTGTATAGAGGGTGCAATAACTTCAATACCCAACCTTAATGCTTCACGCCGAAAATCATTGAGCTTATCTGTATTCGTCATATCATATGTCATTGAAGCAGCTAAAAACTCAACGGGATAGTTTGCTTTCATATAAGCCGTTTGGTAAGAAACAATTGCATAAGCAGCAGCGTGCGATTTATTAAAACCATAATCGGCAAATTTCGCTAAAAGATCAAAGATAATATCAGCTTGATCTTTATCCACGCCACCTGCAACAGCTCCATTGACAAAACGCGTACGCTGTTTTTGCATTTCAGCATGAATTTTTTTCCCCATAGCACGACGTAATAAATCGGCTTCCCCAAGCGAATAGCCAGCAAGCACCTGAGCAATCTGCATCACCTGTTCTTGATAAACAATAACACCTTGTGTTTCTTTGATCAGATGATCTATTTTAGGATGAATAGAAGCAATTTCCTCTTCCCCATGTTTGCGTGCATTATAGGTTGGAATATTCTCCATTGGACCTGGACGATAAAGTGCAACCAGCGCAATAATATCTTCAATACGGTCTGGCTTCATTCCAATCAACGCCTTGCGCATACCAGAACTTTCCACCTGAAACACGCCAACCGTTTCACCACGTGCCATCATAGCGTAGGTTGCTTCATCATTCAGAGGAATATTTGATAAATCTATTTTAATCCCCTTTCTGGCAACAAAATCGACTGCCATTTTCAAAACAGTAAGCGTTTTTAATCCAAGAAAATCAAATTTTACCAGCCCCGCTTGTTCAACATATTTCATGTTAAATTGTGTAACAGGCATATCAGAACGAGGATCACGATACATCGGGACAAGCTCCCAAAGTGGACGATCTCCGATAACAATCCCAGCAGCATGAGTTGAAGCATGACGATAAAGTCCCTCCAACTGAAGCGCTATATCTAATGCGCGTCCAACAACGGGATCTTTTTTCTTTTCTTCTTCAAATTTAGGTTCATCCTTAATAGCATCTGCTAATTCTACCTGACTTCCTGGGGTGGCAGGAATTAATTTTGTAAGATAATCCACCTGACGATAAGGAACTTCTAAAACACGCCCCACATCACGCAAAACTGCACGTGCCTGTAACTTACCAAAAGTAATAATTTGAGCAACTTGATCACGTCCATATTTTTTTTGAACATATTGAATAACTTCTTCGCGCCGCTCTTGACAAAAGTCGATATCAAAATCTGGCATCGAAACACGATCTGGATTGAGAAAACGTTCAAAGAGAAGAGAAAACCGCAAGGGATCCACATCAGTAATCGTCAATGCATAAGCAACAAGTGAACCAGCACCAGAACCTCGGCCTGGTCCAACGGGAATGTCATGAACCTTTGCCCATTTTATGAAATCTGAAACGATAAGAAAATATCCAGAAAATTGCATACGCGTAATAACTGAAATTTCATAATCAAGCCGCTGTTCATAATCTGCAATCGTATACCCTTCAGCCAACCCTATTGTTTCAAGCCGAATCTTCAAACCATCTTTAGCCTGATTTAATAACTCACTATCTTCTATTTCTAAAGTAGTTTCTGAATTAACAGATTGTTCTATAAAACGAGGCAATATCGGTTTTCGAAGAGGCGAGGCAATATGACAACGCAATGCAATTTCAACACTATTTTCCAAAGCTTCTGGAAGATCAGAAAACAGTGTAACCATTTCATCTTGTGACTTCAAATAATGATCTGGTGTCACACGTTTGCGATCTGGATTAGAGACAATTTGTCCTTCTGAAACAGCCATCAGCGCATCATGCGCTTCATACCCTTCTCTTTGCAGAAAAAAAGCTTCATTCGTTGCTACAAGAGGAATTTCATGCGCATAAGCCAATTCAATAAGATCAGCTTCTACTCTCCGGTCATAAGAGCCATGCCGTTGTAACTCCACATAAAGACGATCAGCAAAAGATTTTTTCAAATAAATTAAGCGCTCAACAGCATGTTCTTTTTTCTCTTCTGCCAAAGAAAGATTAATAGGTCCTCCCTTTCCACCCGTTAAAGCGATTATGCCTTCACTGTGTTCTGACAACCAATCAGCTTTAATATGAGGAGGATCAGTATCACACTTATCAAGATAAGCACGGCTCACAAGACGAACCAAATGAGCATAACCGGTTTCGCTAGCAGCCAAAAGAACAATAGAGCAAAAATCAGAAGGATTACGCCATTTAGCCAAACGTGAATGATCATTTTCATCACAAAAATCAACAGTAAGCTGACAACCAATAATAGGTTGGACCCCATGAGAAAGACAATGCTGTGAAAATTCCAAAGCACCAAATAAATTATTGGTATCGGTAATAGCAACCGCTGGTGCATGATCTAAAATCGTCTGTTGAATAATTTGGGGGATTTTTAAAGCCCCTTCGAGCAAGGAATAAGCTGAATGCACTCTCAAATGAATAAAGCGAGGAAGAGAATTTTTGTTCTCTTGCATTTGCATTTTAGTTTTTACCACTCTCACAATTTCCCACTACAAAATAAATGCTAAACAGCACCCCTTATAAAAGAAAAAACTTCTGTTTATCATCAAACTTTAAAGCTATAAATTCATCATCCTACATAGGAGCAATATCCCAATTTTATTAATATTTATAAGAGAGTTCTATCAAGAAAATGCTTCTATTCACAGCAAATAAACACCTAAAATAAAAAGAAAAACAATATACCTCATCTAAGCACTTTAATTTTTGACCATTTAATTGTATTTTTCTTTAAATATTAATTTCTCTTCCTAAAGTTCAATGTGTAAATAAAGCAACCTCCTCTTTATGACTTTATCCCCAAAAAGCTCTTCTAAAGGTCTAGAAAAAACAAAAAGGGCAGGTTAAATTTGCTCATGCCTCCAAGTCTTCTTACCCCACTTTTTAATTCTATCCGAACTCTTTCTGGTATTACACCTAAAGTCTATGGTTTATTGACCAAACTCTTAGATGTTAATCCCACACAACGCGAAGCAACCCTTATTGACCTTCTTCAATTAATGCCCCATTCCGTTATAGACCGCAGAATGCGTCCCAACATTACTTGTGCAAAAGAAGGAGATACTGTTACGCTCGAAATTATCATCGATCAACATCAACCACCACCCCGTGGTCACAACCGAATTCCCTATCGTGTTATTGCCCATGATCACACAGGAAAAATAAATTTAGTCTTTTTTCATGCTCAACCTCTTTGGCTAAAAAAACAACTCCCCGAAGGAAAAAAAGTCATTATATCAGGAAAAGTTGAATGGTTTAATGGACAGCTTTCAATGGCGCATCCAGACTATATTGCCCCAAGCGAACAATCAAATCAGATACCTCTCATCGAACCTGTCTATCCCTCTACTGCAGGACTAACTGCAAAGACACTAAGACGCGCCATACAAAACGCTCTTGATTTTATTCCTCTTCTACCAGAATGGATAGATGAAAATGTAAAAAAGCAGCAAAATTTTCCTTCTTTTTCCGTTGCTTTACGCCGTATCCATGCACCCATTAACCCCAATGATCTATCCTTAGAAAGTACAGCACGCAAACGTCTTGCCTATGATGAATTGCTCGCTTGTCAATTGGCACTAGGACTCGTGCGTTTGAAAACTAAATCTCTTGTTGGCACTTCTCGACCATCAACAGGAATTTATACTAAAAAATTACTCAATATCCTCCCCTTTCAACTCACAACCGGACAAAAAAAAGCAGTAGAAGATATCGCAAATGATCTTGCTTCACCAGAACCGATGCTAAGACTACTTCAAGGTGATGTAGGCGCAGGAAAAACTGTTGTTGCATTGATGGCAATGGCACAAATTGCTGAAAATTCAGGACAATCAGCTTTAATGGCACCAACTGAAGTGCTTGCTAGGCAACATTTTGCCACCATCGCTCCTCTTGCCGAAAAGGTCGGATTACAAACAACGCTTTTAACAGGACGAGAAAAAGGAAAATTGCGGACAAATATCGTGAATGATATTCTGTCAGGTCAAGTTTCTATTGTTATCGGAA
Source organism: Bartonella sp. AA9NXGY (assembly GCF_042196845.1). Lineage (NCBI taxonomy): Bacteria > Pseudomonadati > Pseudomonadota > Alphaproteobacteria > Hyphomicrobiales > Bartonellaceae > Bartonella > Bartonella sp. AA9NXGY. The sequence goes on along the minus strand of NZ_JBHIRB010000003.1, from coordinate 99,700 downwards.
CTCATGCTCTCATACAAAACAGCGTTACTTATAATAATCTCGCTTTAACCATTATCGATGAACAACACCGTTTTGGTGTCCATCAACGTATCGCTCTTACAGAAAAAGGCAATAAAGCTGATATGCTGGTTATGACCGCCACGCCCATTCCGCGCACACTTGTCTTAACAGCTTTTGGTGATATGGATGTCTCTAAAATTACCGAAAAACCAATGGGACGACAACCCATTACAACAGCAACGCTTTCTTTGAAACGTCTTCATGAGCTTATAGCGAGAATCGCAATTGCATTAGAAAAAGGAGAAAAGCTCTATTGGATTTGTCCTTTAGTAGAGGAATCGACAGCTCTTGATCTCACTTCAATTGAAAACCGCTTTGCATTTCTCCATGAGCGCTTTGGAGCACACGTTGGTATGATCCATGGAAAAATGTCTACAGCAGAAAAAGAAGCCGCTATGGCATCTTTTAAATGTGGAAATACACGTATTTTAGTTGCAACCACCGTCATTGAAGTGGGAGTAGATATTCCAGATGCTTCGATCATTATCATCGAACACGCGGAACATTTTGGCCTTTCACAATTGCACCAATTACGTGGACGTGTAGGACGAGGCGATAAAAAATCTTCCTGCATTTTGCTCTATAAAGATCCACTGACTAAAACAGCAGCAACACGCCTTAATATTATCCGCAATACAGAAGATGGTTTTGAAATTGCTGAAGAAGATTGGCGCCTACGAGGCGAAGGAGAACTTTTAGGTACAAAACAATCTGGAGTCCCTGAATTTCATATAGCAAACCTTGCAGTTCATAGCGATCTTTTGTCAATGGCAAGAAAAGATGCTCGTTTATTTTTACAACGCGATCCTCATCTTTCTTCTGAGCAAGGACAAGCTTTACGGTTGCTCCTTTATCTTTTCGGACACAACGATGCTGCACGCCTCTTACGAGCAGGATAACAAAAACCCTCTAATAAAAAACTTAAATACCTCTCTGTTCAAATATGATTTTCTCTTAGAATTACCCATAAATGATCTACGCAGTCTCTTACCATCTTTATGCTTCATGAACGAATAACAAATCAACTGCATTAAAACAGTAGAAGCAATATTGCGTCTTTTTTTACCATTATATTCACATAACTGATCTATTTTTTGATAGGTAAGAAAATATTTTTCGTTTTATCGTAAAGGATTTAGGAATAAAAAACCTTTCTTCAGTATTCTCGTTCAACAGAGAAAAATGAAAAAATAAGTTTCATTATAAATCAATTTCTTACACTTGATTATTCTCCAAAAGATTCAGAAATATACTTTTATTCAACCGTGACTGATTTTGCTAAATTACGGGGTTGATCAACATCTGTTCCTAATAAAACAGCTGTATGATAAGCGATTAACTGAACAGGGAGTGCATAAATAATAGGAGAAATAAATTCTGGAACATCTGGCAAAGTGATCGTTGATAAAGTCTTAAGACAAGCTACTTCTGCTCCCTTTTTATCGGTTATTAAAATAATACGACCATTACGCGCTACCACTTCTTGCATATTAGAAAAAGTTTTTTCAAACCACCGATCATAAGGTGCAACAACAATAACGGGTATTGTCTCATCCACCAGAGCAATTGGTCCATGCTTTAATTCACCTGCCGCATAACCTTCAGCATGAATATAAGAAAGCTCTTTCAGTTTAAGAGCTCCCTCCAAAGCAATCGGATAAGAAGTTCCACGTCCCAGATAAAGAACACTTTTTGCATTCACCAAATCACGACAAATACATTCAATTTTTCTCTCTAATTTTAAGACCTCATTTAAAATACGTGGAACTTCTGCCAACTGTTGAACCAGTTGCTTTTCTATTTGAGCCGAGAGATAGCCACGTTGTTTAGCCGCACTAAGAGCGAGTGAAGCAAGCGTTGCCAATTGACAGGTAAAAGCTTTTGTTGAAGCAACACCTATTTCCGGTCCGGCAAGTGTTGGGAGAATAAAATCAGCCTCCCTTGCCATTGTTGATTGCTCTACATTCACAATTGTTGCTGTTTTTACACCCCGCTCACGACAATAACGCAAAGAAGCCAATGTATCAGCTGTCTCACCAGATTGAGAAACAAACAGCGATAACACATCAGACGTTATAGGAGGTTCACGATAACGAAACTCGGAAGCAACATCATTATCAACACTTAAAGCGGCAAATTTCTCAAACCAATAGCGCGCAACTAAGGTTGAATAATATGCCGTTCCACAACTCGCAAAAAGAAGCCGATGAATATTTTTCCAATCAATCAAATTCTCAAGCGGTCGAACCGCATAATTTCCAAGGTCAAGATAATGCGCCAAATTATGAGAAATCACTTCAGGTTGTTCAAACATTTCCTTGTGCATAAAATGACGATGATTACCCTTAGAAATCAATAAAGCCCCTTCGAGTAATGTCGTCACAGGACGTTTTACCGGTTGGTTGTTAGCATCATAAATTGTAACACCTTCCCGTGTGAGAACAGCCCAATCTCCATCTTCCATATAGCTAATATAATCAACGAATGGTGCCAAAGCTATGGCATCTGACCCCACAAAAAATTCATCTTTTCCATAACCAATTGCCAGAGGTGGACCAGAACAAGCCGCAATCATAAGGTTATCTTCACCTTCGAAAATAAGAGCAATAGCAAAAGCCCCCTGCAGCCTTTTCCAACTGGTACGTATGGCTTCTTGCGGAGAAAGACCATCTTTTAATGCACGCGTTATTAAATGTGCAATAACTTCCGTATCCGTCTCTGTTTCAAAGATACAACCATCCTCTATGAGTTCCTTTTGCAGTTCTACAAAATTTTCAATAATACCATTATGAACAATCGCAAGCTTTTCAGTCACATGGGGATGCGCATTGCGTTCAACAGCAATTCCATGCGTAGCCCAACGGGTATGACCAATCCCTAAACTTCCCTCCAGAGGTGTTTTTTTTAATTTTTCTTCTAAATGAACAAGCTTCCCCTCAGCACGTACACGATAAAGATGCCCATTATGGACCGTTGCCACCCCAGATGAATCATACCCTCTATATTCAAGACGTTTTAACCCCTCAACCAAAGAGGACGTAACACACCTCTTTCCAAGAACTCCAATAATTCCACACATTAAAAAGCTCCAACCCACATCTTAAGATTCAAATTTTACAAAACAATCCAACAGCCTTTATTTAAAACTATAAATAATAAAAATAATTCAAACATGGAATACGGCAATCTTTAAGAATAAATCTTCCATCCATCGTTAGATTAACACGAAACAAAAGAATAAGCTGAAAATAATCATTTTTTCTGTTTGTTTTCTAACAAACGCTCTCGAAATTTTGTCGCATAGCCCTCTTTTATAACCTGTCGTGCACGCCCAAAAGCCATACTGTTCATAGGAATATTTTCAGTAATAACACTTCCTGAAGCAACATAAGAGCCATCCCCTATTACCAATGGGGAAACAAGTGCCGTATTAGACCCAACAAAAGCATGATCACCAATCATGGTTTTATATTTGTTAAATCCATCATAATTGCAAGTAATCGTACCGGCTCCAATATTGGTATGTGCACCAATTTCGGCATCACCAATATAACTTAAATGATTGATTTTAGAAGATTCTCCTACCTTAGCTTGTTTGACTTCACAAAAATTTCCAATCTTTACGGACTTAGCCAACTCTGTTCCAGGACGCAAACGTGCATAGGGACCAATCTGTGCATCTCTACCAACCACAGCACCTTCGAGATAACTAAATGCATGAATAACCGCACCAGATTGTACTTTTACGTTTAACCCAAAATAAACATTTGGTTCTATCACCACCCCTGGTGCAATTTCTGTATCATAAGAAAAATAGAGTGTTTCTGGCTTCAAGAGTGTAACACCCGATAACATTAAATCGCGCGCTTTACGTTTTTGCCACAAAGAATCAGCCTCAGAAAGCTCAAGACCGTTGTTAATTCCTACAATATCTTCAAAAGGAACTTCAACAACACGCACATCTAATCCTTCGCGTGTTGCAAGAGAAGCAATATCTGTTAAGTAATATTCTTTTTTCACATTATTATTACCAACTTTCTCTAAAAGAGAAAGTGCATGTTTTCCACGCATAGCGAGTATTCCACCGTTACAAAAAGAAATCTTTTTTTCTTCATCGCTAGCGTCTTTTTCTTCTACAATTGCAATCAATTGACCATTTTTCTCGAGAAGACGCCCATAACCTGTTGGATGTTTGGTATGAAAACCTGCAAAAACAACATCTGCTCCATCAGCAAGCTGTGCACGCATTTGGTGCAATGAATCTTGCTGAATGAGAGGAGTATCCCCAAAAACAATGAGCACATCATCCACCTCCTTTTGCAAAGCTAAACGAGCAGACAAAACAGCATGAGCAGTTCCTAAACGCTCTTTTTGTTCAAAAATCATTACATCTTTTACAAATGACTGAACAACGTGCGTAACCTCCTTAGCACCATATCCCACAACAACCGCTAATTGTGAAGAGCCTGCCAATTCTATTTTTTTTAGAACATGGCATATAAGAGGCAATCCAGCAATTTTATGAAGTACCTTAGGCAGAGACGATTTCATGCGCGTCCCCTCACCTGCGGCAAGAACAATAGAAAGACAACTTCTAACCATAAAAACACATAAGACTAACGAGAAAATCCAAAAAAAATCATAATATTGTGCCAACGAATATCTTCAATATAACTCAACGAAGGATAATGTTCTAAAAGCCAAAATGAAAGATCCTGCATAGAACCTGTTAAAAACAAAATCCCTGTAAGAATAAGAAAAACACCAATGATTTTTTCAACTTTTCCTAAATGAATACGAAAAGCTCCTAAAAATCGCATAAAACTGCTCGAAAATAAAGCTGCTAACATAAAAGGAATAGCAAGACCTAATGCATAAACCGCTAAGAGAACAGCTCCCTCTCCCACAGTTTCTTTTGTTCCAGCAAGCGTTATAATAGGACCTAAAATAGGGCCAATACACGGTGTCCAACCAAAGGCAAAAGCTAAACCGATAATATACGCGCCTAAAGGACCAGCAGGTGTTTTTTGGGTCTGAAAACGCGCCTCACGAAATAAAAAAGCGATCTTGAAAATCCCCAAAAAATTTAAACCAAAAATAATAATGACAATTCCAGCAGCAAGGGCAAACCAATCACGATAATAACCGATGAATTTCCCAATTGTACTAGCACTGGCACCTAAAGCAACAAAAACAGTCGTAAACCCAAGAACAAAAGCAATAACAGAAGATAATAAAGCCCACCGGATAAAGACTTTCTCATCAGGCTTTTCTGAACGAAAATCATCAATACCAACCCCTGCCATATAGCACAAATAAGGAGGAACTAACGGCAAAACGCATGGTGACAAAAAAGAGAGTGCCCCAGCAAAAAACACACCAACTGTTGAAATTTCAATCAAAATTCATACCCCGTCTTTCATCATAGTTTACCCCCCATGAACAACAATCAATCCACATCTTCATCAACTCGCTGCATATTTTCTTCATTCGCTATCACACTTATATCTTCATCATGACCAGAAACGACTGAAAAAACTTTTTGATAGATTTTATCTTTATTTTTAGCAATTGCAATATACTCTCCCTCCGCTAACACGAGTGAAACATACGCACCTACTGTTTCATAAACGATATCACCAGAATCATTGGCAAGAGACCAACTTGTATCTGCAAGCGCTTCTCCTCTTTCTTGTCGCACCAGCTTTAAGACAATCTGAGCGGCCTGATGTTCAAGAGTAACTTCTGTTATTTTACCCGCATCCACTTGAATATCCGAACGAGCCGTCGCATTAATAGAACCATAATGGGAAGCAACATGGTAGCGGCCAGCTTTTAAACGCACAACTGATTGGGGTTTAACATTTGATATAATTACTCCCGTATCATCATTTTCTTTTTCATCCTCATAAATGGTAAAACGGAGTTCCTTTTCATTCATTACGCCATTGAGCAGTGTTGCATTTAAAATGACACCACCAGCCTCAAGATTAAAGTTTTTTACAAGACTCTGCCCATTTTCTAAACGAATATGGCGCACAGCACTCATATGACCAAATGAGACATGAACAAGATAATTTCCTGGTTCGAGATCAAAACGTGCACTTCCCCCCTTATAGGTTGCCACTAATGGTAACTTATTATCAATCCCTAGAATAGGAGCATAAACCCGCCAGACAAGCCCTTTTTCAATATCCGGATGACTATTTGTTAATCGAGCATTCAAAATGAGTTGTGTTTGAGATGCTAAGTTTTCGTTCTCCTGCTTTTGAGTCTTTACAATAAAACTCCTTGATTGTCTCTGCTGCTGATCTTGCCCTTCTCCTGCTTCAGAAAAAGCACAGTGGCTCCAAGTCAATAAAGAAAGCGCCACGCACAACCATACACATCGGTGCACTATTTTTATAAGAATACCCATTTTTGCATTGTTGACCAACATGATCTTTTTTTCAAGAAACAATATCACACAGCCATCATTTTAAATTGAGAAACTTACACCACAACCACATGATGAAACAGCATTGGGATTGTGGACTTGAAAAGACTGCCCCATAAGATCATCAACAAAATCAATCTCAGCTCCTTCCATAAAAGGAAGTGATAGTAAATCAATAAACACAACTGCCCCGTCTTTTTTGAGAACGAGGTCATCTTCACACATTTCAGAAACCAAGTCATATTTATAAGAAAAACCAGAACACCCACCACCTTCAACAGAAATACGTAATGCTATTTTATCGGGTTCACGCAAAAGTATCTGTGCAATTTTTTTGGCAGCAACATCTGAAATTTTCACATTCATTTTATATATCCTTGCATTAAACCATCAAGAAAGAGTATCCTACACTCAAAGAGCAGTTTATTTGTCATAAACCACTCTCAATTTTAAGATGATAATAGACAGCTTGCAATGGATATAGGAAATATCGACTTCAATTACCAATCTCGAGCAGTATACAGTGCTCATCCACAAACAAGCCGTGGTCGATTATACCATGAAACGATGAGCACCACACGCTCACCTTTTCAACGAGATAGAGATCGTATTATCCATTCTAATGCATTTCGACGTCTTAAACATAAAACGCAAGTGTTTATTGCTGATGAAAGCGATCATTACCGTACTCGCCTAACCCATTCCATAGAGGTTTCTCAAATTGCAAGAACATTAGCCCGTGCCCTGTGTCTTGATGAAGACCTTGCCGAAGCCATTGCCCTCGTTCACGACTTTGGACACACACCCTTTGGCCATGCAGGAGAAGATGCTCTTAATGAAGCCATGGTACATTATGGCGGCTTTGATCATAATGCACAAGCATTACGCATTGTAACAAAACTAGAACAGCGCTATGCAAATTTTGATGGACTTAACCTTACATGGGAAACCCTCGAAGGACTTGTAAAGCATAATGGTCCCCTTTTAGGTCCTCACGCAAAGAATAAGGAGGTTCCTATCGATATTTTACAATACAATGCAAAGCAAGACCTTGCACTCGATTGTTTTGCAGGGCTAGAAGCGCAATGTGCTGCTATTGCAGATGATATCGCATACAATGCGCATGATATTGATGATGGTCTACGTTCGCAATTTTTAACACTCGATCAATTTGAACATGTTTCACTAACAGCAGCAATATTAAAAGATATAACAGATGAGCATCCCCACCTCGACCAAACGCGTCGCGGTTACACGCTTGTACGAAGACAAATAACAACCATGGTTGAAGATGTTATCAAACAGTCACAAAAAAATTTAGCACGCATCAAACCAACAAGCATAAACGATATTCACCAAGCAAAACAAACTATTGTCACCTTTTCACCGACAATGACCGTTTATGAAAAAGAACTAAAAAACTTTTTATTTAAAAATCTTTACTACCATGAACAAGTTCTTAGTCGTCGCAATGCAGCAAAATGCATTGTACAAAAATTATTCAATTGTTATTATGAAAATCCAAATACAATGCCTGAAAGTTGGCAGAGCAAAACAGTGCACTTAAAAAATCAAGAGTTAGCACGTTTGATTGCTGACTTTCTTTCAGGCATGACGGATCACTACGCTCTACGTGAATATCAGCGTTTATTTGACCATACAGATAATTTCGTTTAATGGCTTTTGGCATCATCATGGAAGCTAAATATGAATATCTTTAAAAACTTCGAAAAAAAAATTAAGAGATCAATTGAATTATCTGATATAAAAGGAAAAAATGGAGAAGCTCTAGATTTATCAAAAATCACTGTTGATCCTCCGCGTGATTCCTCCCATGGTCATTTATCAACCAATGCTGCTATGGTGCTTGCAAAATCTATTGGAATCAATCCACGTGCACTTGCAGATAAAATCATAGAACTTCTTAAAAATGATTCCTCTATCGAAAATATAGATGTTGCCGGTCCTGGTTTTATAAACATAAAGCTTACAAAATTATTTTGGCAAGATGCTATAAAATCTATGCTTGAATTAGGCACTTCTTATGGTCGTATTCCAATGGGACAAGGAAAATGCGTCAATGTTGAATATGTCTCAGCAAATCCCACTGGACCAATGCATGTAGGACATTGCCGCGGAGCGGTTGTTGGGGATGTTCTCTCCAATTTGCTACAATTTACGGGCTATAACATTACAAAAGAGTATTATATCAATGATGCGGGTCAACAAATCGAAGTCCTCGCCCATTCGGTACTATTGCGCTATCGTGAAGCTCTTGGGCAAAAAATTAATGAAATTCCAGAAGGACTCTATCCTGGAGAATACTTGATACCATTGGGTCAATCGCTTGCTCAAGAGTTTGGTGACCAACTCCTCACGATGGATAAAGATGAAGCCTTATCTCTTGTGAAAGAACGTGCAATTCATGCAATGATGTCCATGATTCGCGAAGATTTGGCTGCTCTTAATATTTATCATGATATCTTTTTCTCTGAGCGAATGCTTTATGCAGATAATGCACGCGCCATTCGTAACACCATCAACGACCTCACTTTAAATGGTTATATCTACAAAGGAAAACTCCCCCCTCCCAAAGGACAAAATACAGAAGACTGGGAACCAAGCGAACAAACTTTGTTCCGTTCAACAAATGTCGGTGATGACCAAGACCGTGTTTTAGTCAAATCTGACGGTTCTTACACTTATTTTGCTGCTGATGTTGCTTATTTTCGGGATAAATTTAATCGTCATTTTGATGAAATGATTTATATTCTAGGCGCAGACCATGCTGGCTATGTAAAGCGGCTAGAGGCAATGGCAAAAGCAATTTCTGGGGGTAAAGCTAAATTAAGTGTCTTCTTGTGTCAATTGGTAAAACTTTTTCGCAACGGTCATCCTGTACGCATGTCAAAAAGAGCAGGATCTTTTGTCACTCTACGGGATGTTGTCGAAGAGGTTGGGCGTGATCCTGTGCGTTTTATGATGCTATACCGTAAGTGTGAAGCACCTCTTGATTTTGATTTTGCAAAAGTAACAGAACAATCAAAAGATAACCCCATCTTTTACGTACAGTATGCAAGTGCACGTTGTCACTCAGTCTTTCGTCAAGCACAAGAAGCGCTTCATATTAAAAGCTTTTCAAATGATACATTGATTGCCCATCTTCATCGATTAACAGATGACCATGAAATATTGTTAATACGCAAACTTTCTGAATATCCACGTATCATTGAACAGGCCGTAATTCATAAAGAACCGCATCGATTAGCGTTTTATCTTTATGACCTTGCCTCCAGCTTTCACACCCATTGGAATAAAGGGAGTGAAAATCTCAATTTACGCTTTATTCAACCTGATGATAAAGAGTTATCCTTTGCAAGATTAGGATTGATACAAGCTGTTATCAATATTTTATCATCAGGGCTTACCATCATAGGAGTCGAATCACCCATAGAAATGCGTTGAAAAAGTTCTATAAATACATACAATAGGTACTCTATTGATAAACTTTTTCATGTATCCTTGCATGAGAGGGGGAAAATTTATAATTTTAATATAACAAATCAAAATCAACCATTGATTGCACGTAAGTGCAAACCATCATGTGAGAAAAGCTATGAGCGATAACGATCGCAAAAATCTACACGAAACAAAACACGATCATGAACACCATGATCCTTTAGAAAGGCTTACGCGCATTTTTAATCCGCACAAACAAAGCGGAAACCAAAATGAGCAATCTTCTTTAAAAACAGATCGATCAACATCTCACCCCGAAATATCATCCCATGATGATGATTTTGATTTGTCCTTTCTAGAAGAGGAACTTGAAAATAATTTAGCACATGACTTACCGTTTGATGATCAAAAAAAACAATGGGACTTGTATGCAACCAGCAACGCAACAGCCTCAAATATTGCACAAGCTGCTTCTTTCAACCATTCAAAACAAAATAATTTATCTGAAGAGAAATATTCTTCACCTAGCAGTCATGATGAAGAACAAATTTTAGATGCGCTTTCTCCATTACCAATCCCAAAAAATCAATCACATCAACAGAAAAAAACAGCAACCAGTGCTGATCCTTTTCTTGAAAAAAGTAATCTTATGTCACAATCAGAATCAGAAAATTTCTTTTTTGATAAATCTGAAAGGCACGAAAATAAGAGAGAGACGCCAGAAGATGTTGAACAAACCAATCGTTTTTCACAAATAAATTCACAACAACCTGAGACTACGAATATACAAAAAACTTATGAGGACAATCAAAGCCTCTATGACACTCCTATAAACCATCCCTATAAAATTTCAGCTGATCAAGAAAATTGGATTAAAAAGGATTATCCTGATGTCTCCTCTTCTACAGAGGAAAATGAGTTTTTCTCATCTTCTAATCTTGTGTCAGAAAGACAAAACACTGCAAGAAATCAAACAACAAGTACCTTCTCCTCACCTTTAGATTCTCCACCAGTTGATAGACAATCTTATTTAAAGGGGGCTTCACAAGAAGATCATACAACCAATTATCCCCATTTTTTTGCAGAAAACCCCTCACAACAAGAAACTTATGGCGAAAAAGTTCCGATATATGATGAGGCTCGAGCCCAATACATCAATAACGCCGAAGGTGCCTCTAACCCAAATAGAGAAATTTCATATAATGAAAATAATTTAGATGAGTTTCTTTCCTCATCCCCCTCTTTAAATACAAAACAAACGGATGGCTTTTTTGCCCATAACTATACGCACAGAGATACTCCCCCTCCCAATGTTGATACTTATAAATTTTCAGAGGAAATCGTAGAAAAAACTGGTCCTATTATGGTTCCAGAAGTCCCGTACGAAGCGCCAGAATATGATGTGCCAACTAATGGTGGTTTAGAAGAAGAATTTGCTGATGTACTCAATGTAGGGAATGTCCCAACGGATAATTTTTCTCAAAAACAACAGAAAAATGAGGTTTTTAGTGAAGTTTTTCATCAGTCTATACAAAATTCAAAAGAAGGTGTTTATATAAACTCTAAAGAACAAAATTCCGACTATTTTTCTTCTGCCAATATGGAATATAATTTTCCCTCTTTTAGCGAGAATTCATCATACACAAGCTCAGATGAGGTTCCCACGCATCCATCAGCTCCTCCTCCCTTTAAAAGTTTTATTTTTGGTAAAACTTTCATTAAAGGTTTTTTTATACTTATTTTAATAGGACTTGGGTTTGCTGGTTATTCTCATTTTTTTATGCCATCACAAAAAAATGAAGAAACGGTCATTATCCACGCTGATAATACGCCTTTTAAATTCAAACCAGAAACAACTGAAACGAAAAATGATGTTGCACATAATTTAGATATCTATAAACAAACAACTGAACAAAATGAGAAACAAGAAAATACACAACAATTTCTTATTGATAACTCTGAACAACCTGAAAATTTAAAAGAATTAAACCCTGAAGAATCTTCAAACGTTTCCTCATCGTCTTTAAATGAATCTGATGTTGAAGATGCAGTCACAGAAGCCATAAACCATACTATTCCAATGCGAGAAGTACAAACTGTTATTGTCAATCAAGATGGTACAGTTACACTAGCCCCCGCGCATCAAACAAACAGCAAAACTGCTGCTCAATCTGAAGAAAGCATTGATCAAACTTCTAATGAACTTCAAGATTCGTCCCTTGTTTCATCGCATGATTCTGATATAAACGACCAAGAAAGAGATCATGATCTCAAAAATAATATTGATAAAATAATCGCAGAAAATAATTCTAGCTCAAATATTGAAGAAAAATTTATCCCTATCCCTTCTCATGCAGAAAGAAATACACAAGTTGAAACACCAGCCGCGTCTCACCCCATATCACCAAACAGAGTCGCAGCACAAAATTCAGAAAGTTATTACGTACAACTTGCATCTCAACCAACGTATGAGCTCGCTAGAAATTCTTTAAAAAATATGAAATCTAAATTTGGATTCCTTATCGGTGCCCGTTCTTTAAATATTCAATCCGCTTTTATACCAGGAAAAGGTACTTATTACCGTGTTCGGCTTCAAGCGCAAGACCGTAATGAAGCCATAATCCTTTGTGAATCCATTAAAAGTTCTGGTGGAAGCTGCTTCATCACACGCTAAACCAATAATGCAACGGTTTTAACAACCGTTGCATTATTTATTTCCATACCATTTAATTACTTATCAAAAACTTCAGAAATTAAAATCATTCCTCTCTTTTTTATGTCTTTGTGCTGACTTTATTCCTTAATCTACGTCGATTTTCGCCCTATCTAAAAGATTATATTTACGAAAAAATTACTCCGTACCCTTATAGGTATAAGGTACAGGAGGAAGCGAATTTAAATCTTTTTTGGGCGTTGTTACACTTTGGCTTGTTTCTGGGGTATTATAACGCGAACTATGTTCAGGAGATTTTGCAAAAAAAGATCCTAAAAAACCAAAAATAAACCAGATAATAACCATCGCAAGAAGAATAGCAAAAATACCCTTAGCGATTGAAACAGGTTGTTCACGACCTCTTCTTTCTGCGGCCATACGTTCTTCATATGTGTGATAATTTTTATCAATCATAGTGGATTCCTTTTCTCAATTCCCTTACCTTTAAATTTCTAGAAAATATGCATATATGCAATTATTCAGATACTTATTGTGAGAAAACGATAATTATAAACAAAAGTTCCAGTTTACTTCATAAAGTTGAGAAAAAGAAGCGAGGATAGAATTAAAATATCTACCCTACTCTAGCCTTTGAATTCTATAATAAACCCCTTTGTATTCTATAATAAAACATTGACACAAAGGTTTTGTTAATAATAGAGTTATAATCAAAATATTTCATTATTTTTATTAATAAAAATGAAACATACTCAAAAGGTTTTTTATGAAATCTCCCATATCATCGCTTCCCTTTAAAATAGAAAAACACCCATCTCCTCTGTCAGAAGAAAAATATGAAGAAATTTTAAAAAGTCCCGGTTTTGGTCAATTTTTTACAGACCACATGTGTACTATTCAATGGACTGAAGACAAAGGCTGGCACAATGCCGTCATTTCTCAATACAAAGCTTTAGAAATTAACCCTGCAAGTACCGTTTTACATTACGGACAGGAAATTTTTGAGGGTTTAAAAGCATATCGTGCAAAAGATGGACGCATCTTGCTCTTCCGTCCTGATGCCAATGCACAACGCTTTATAGAATCAGCACAACGTTTAGCTATGCCAGAATTGCCAAAAGATATTTTTCTGGATGCCGTTCATCAATTAGTAAAGATTGATCAAAAATGGGTTTCTGATCAGCCCAACGCTAGCCTCTATATCCGTCCATTTATGTTTGGCAATGAAAACTTTTTGGGAGTCCGCCCTTCTCAAGAATATTTTTTTTGTGTCATAGCCTCTCCAGTTGAATCCTATTTCAAAGGAGAAGAAAAATCTGTCAGCGTCTGGATTGAAACAGATTATAGTCGTGCCGGTCCAAGAGGAACAGGGGCTGCCAAATGTGGTGGAAACTATGCAGCAAGCTTACTGGCACAAAAAACTGCAACTGAAAATAATTGTAGCCAAGTACTCTTCCTTGATATGATTGAACATAAATGGATTGAAGAACTTGGTGGTATGAATGTCTGCTTTATTATGGACAATAATACACTTGTAACCCCCCCACTTAATGGAACTATCCTTCCAGGGATAACCCGTGATTCAATCTTAAGGTTAGCTCAACAAATGGGATTAAAAATAGAAGAGCGTCCTTATTCTTTTACAGCGCTTCAAGAAGATGCAAAGAGTGGACACCTTAAAGAAGCCTTTGCTTGTGGTACAGCTGCCGTTGTCACATCAATTGGTCGTTTTAGATATAAAGGGGGAGAATTTATTATTGGAAATGAAACAGTTGGAGAAGTTACAAAGCAGCTTCGTACACAATTGGTTGGCATTCAAAAAGGGAACATAGAAGATAAAAATGGCTGGGTACATTCTGTCCAGATCTCATAATATTTAAGGTATTCTCATATCTATAAACGCTTCCATGAAAGTAGATTCATGGAAGCGTTTTTCCTAGAAAAACTCCCTCTATTTTTAGTGACAAAAAAGAAAGCATTAATCAAATTTCGAATGATTTCTATGCTTTGCTTTAATATTACGGACTGTACCCGTATGGGAGCGCATTACGAGAGTTTCCGTTTGAATGTAACGAGATGTAAATTTAACACCAGAAAGCATATTGCCATCTGTCACCCCTGTTGCTGAAAACAAAACATCACCCTTTGCCATTTCTTCCATTGTATAAACCTTATCGGGATCACTAATCCCCATTTTAGCTGCACGAGCAATTTTCTCTTCTGTATCAAGCAGCAAACGACCTTGCATCTGTCCTCCAATGCAGCGCAAAGCAGCAGAAGCTAAGACACCTTCAGGTGCTCCACCAATCCCCATATAGATATCAATACCTGTTTCTTCTGGATCAGTTGTATCAATAACAGCAGCCACATCTCCATCCCCAATCAAGCGAATCGACGCCCCTGTCGCTCGTACTTCATTAACCAATTTTTCATGACGAGGTCTATCCATAATACAAACAGTAATCTGATTAACGGCTACTCCTTTAGCCTTCGCAAGAGCATGTATATTATCGGTAGGACAAGCATCTATATCGACTACTCCCTTTGGATAACCAGGACCAATAGCAATTTTGTTCATATAAACATCAGGAGCATAAAGGAGATTACCCTTTTCAGCAATTGCAACTACTGCCAAAGAATTGGCAATATTTTTAGCACAAAGTGTTGTTCCCTCTAGTGGATCAAGTGCAATATCGATCGCCAATCCACTTTGAAGACCTACTTTTTCTCCAATATAAAGCATAGGCGCTTCATCCCGCTCACCTTCACCAATCACCACTGTACCATCAATAGGCAATCGATTAAGTTCCTGCCGCATTGCATCTACAGCAGCTTGATCCGCTGCCTTTTCATCGCCACGTCCGCGCCAGCGTGCAGCAGCAACAGCAGCACGTTCAGTAACACGTACCAATTCAAGCGTCAAAATACGATCAAGTCCATTTAAAATCTTCTGAGTTGTGGGCATATGAAAAAATCCTACCGAATGAATACCAGAAAAAATATGAGTCCTTATTAAATACTAAGAATAAAGTTTTTTGGCAAAGATGAAAATTTTCCACAAGAGATAAAAGAACTCAAGCGTTCCTTTTTGTCATTATCAAGAAAGTTATCAATTCTCTGTCATAGGTTCAATACGAATAAATTGAGATTTTGCAACAAGATGTCCATCTTTTTCAATTTCTGCAAGTGCCTGTCGTACATTCAGCTCTGTTGTTTCATGCGTAATTAAAATAATTGTTTTTTCAATTTGATCTTCTACAAAAGATCTTTGAACAATCGACTCCAATGAGATGTGATTATCAGCCATATGCCTTGCGACAGCGGCAAAAACACCAGTACGATCATGAACATTTAAACGAATAAAATAACCACCTGCATGATGCGAAATACGTGCTTTTTTATGAGGAGCAAGTTCTAATGCTGGACGTCTTAAAACAGGTGCATACTGAAAACCAGAACGCGCTTTTGCTATATCAGCCAAATCACCAATAACGGCTGATGCTGTTGCCTTTCCTCCGGCGCCAGGACCAGAAAACAGTAATTCACCTAATAAATCACTTTGAATAGAAAGAGCATTGGTTACACCATTTATCTGTGCAATCATTGAGGATGTTGGTACCATTGTTGGATGAACGCGTTGCTCTATTCCAGAATCCGTTTTTAATGCAACCCCTAAAAGCTTAATCCGATACCCCAATTCATCAGCTGCTCGAATATCAATTTGCGAAATATTATGAATTCCTTCAACATAAACATCATCTAACGAAACAGCAGTTCCAAATGCCAAGCTTGTCAACAAAGCTAATTTATGAGCAGTATCATTTCCCTCAATATCAAAACTTGGATCTGCTTCAGCATACCCAAGTCTCTGTGCATCTGCTAAACAATCTTTAAATGAAAGACCTTCCGTAAACATACGTGTTAATATATAATTACAGGTTCCATTGAGAATACCATAAATTCGCGATATGCGATTACTAACAAGTGATTCTCTCATCGCTTTGATAACAGGAATCCCCCCTGCAACAGCTGCTTCAAAATGAAGAAAAACACCTTTTTTTTCTGCAATTATAGCCAGCTCTACTCCATGTCGAGCAAGAAGAGCTTTATTGGCTGTTACAACATGATGTCCCGCCTCAAGCGCTCTCTTAACAGCGGTATACACCACATCCAATTCACCACCAATTAACTCTACAAAAACATCAATCTCATCAGAAGCAGCCAACTCCACAGGTGAATCAAACCATTTTATACCACTAAGATCAATTCCACGATTGCGACCTTTATCACGCGCACTAACAGCAACAACTTTGATGAATCGCCCACATTGACAAGCTAAACTATTCGCTTTTTCAAATAGAGTTCGAACAACTGAAGTACCAACTGTACCAAGTCCCGCAACGCCAACTTTTAAAGCTTCTGCCATATTCTAACCACTGATCCCTATCTTCATTGAAGAATCGTTTAAATGATGTGCCAATCAACACAAAGAATATCTATATCCATAAGAACAAAAGAAATATCCCGCTCTATTCACTTTATTTTCTCCAATAGAATTATCCCCGCTTATTCAATCAACATTCCTAAAAATATAATATTTATTGTCTTCAAAGATTTCAGAATCTTATAAAATATTTAATTCAGAATGAAAATCTGTAAAACTGATAAATGCAAGTTGCCATAAAGAAAAGTTCTAAAAAATAATCAATAACAAGTTAAAGAATATTGAAGACTTAGTAAGAAAGAATAAAAATATCTCTTCTAAATCGACAAATATGGAACAAAAAACATTCTTTCATATGATAAATTAAGAGAATGGATAAAATAAAGTAGTTCAGTCAATAATAACACATTCCTTCCTACCATTCCATAGCTTAAACTATAAATCTTTAATGCAAAAATCTTAACGCATTCATATATCAAAATAGAACCTTACATTAAAGTAAAACACAAGACTTAATATGCACACACCATAATTCTAAAATATTATAAATATGGAAAATAAATTTGCAAAATTCGAATATTTTATCTCAACTTATTGCCACCTCTTTAAAAAACTAGCGAATTGAAATGACAAAAATCTCAATCTGCCCTTTACCCAAACTAATTCATTTCCAAATAAATAACCTTCCCAATATGTGAGGGAACAAATGAAGGGGTTTTAATTTTAAATTTCTTACAAACCTGTAAAAGTAAAGATAAGAAAAGTATTTTTAATATATTCTGTAAAATTTGCTTAATATTCTTATTATAAAGAATCTTTTTATATTTTGTTAAACTGAAAGGAATTTGTGGCTTGCTCCTCAAAAAAACTTTTGTATAATTGGTATTATTTGTTAATTTTGTAATAAATATTATCTTTCTACTTCATAAATTATACAGTTTTTGCTTTATGATAAGCTCAAATGAGAAGTCTTTCTGTATAAAGGCTCTTTCAAGCAAGTTAAATAATATTCTCATGTGGTGAGCAAAGATAACAAGCGATAAAATATGCAAAAAATAAATACATAAAAAATGCTGTTTTTGATCATTTTTGCCTACTCCTCAAACTGAAAATATCATTCCCTGAGATGATACCCACATCAAAATTTTCTATCAATCATGATAACTTTATATTTTTTCTACAAAAAATCTTAGAAAATAAAATGATCTAAACAGGAAGCGCTCAAAAATTATTCAATAAAACACACTTTTTTCAAAAAAAATGACACAGAGGGCTTGCGAAGTAAAAAGATCCTCTCTATAAGCCTCATCATTGGTTTGCGCCCATCGTCTAGCGGTTAGGACATCGCCCTTTCACGGCGGAAACAGGGGTTCGATTCCCCTTGGGCGTACCATGTTTCTTTTTTCTATGTGTAATATATTCATTTTATTTGTGTTTTTAAAAATGAGGGATGCATAAATAAAAATGAGGGAATAAGATTTTAAAAGGAATCTCTTCGTAAAAAGGATACAAGAATCATTAGGTGATTAATTTCTTTGTTGCATTTCGAGGATAGTGCTTTACTGCGCATAGTTAATAACAATAAGAATCGATAAAACATAAGAATTAGAAGATTCTAGCTCGCGATACGGTAATTTTATAAGTCATATTCTTGCGTATGCTGTTAATTTTTAAATTAAAACCAGCCGGCATCATTTATACGTTTTTTTCAACCTTCAAAATTGAAGTTTATCTCAAACGCATTTTATATGAAGCATTTCTAATTACAGTGCCTTTGTTATCACATTAAACTTTTTATAAACAAACAGACCGTAAGCTTAGAATTGAAATAGCAATATAAAAATAGTTTCTTATTCACCTAACACAACAAATCAAGAAACTATAATTCAGAATACGATCAACTTATTAAATGGAATCTCTGATAATAAAAACGCATAATCCCCGTCCCTCGGTGATCTAACTACCTTATCTATTAAACAGATTCTTCATCAATCATAGAATAATTATAGATTTGCAAACACATCACTTCTTTTCAAAAATTAAACCCTCCAACAAAATTTTACACTCTATTGATAATATATTCTAAAAGCTCATATTTGAATGCTTTTTTCCCTTGTTTTTACTTTTCATTATAAACTTGAAAGTGTTATACAAGTAGTATCGCTTAAAAGAAAAAGGATTTCTAATGGTAAAGATCAAAGTAGAAAACCCCGTTGTTGAACTTGATGGGGATGAGATGACCCGCATCATCTGGAAATATATCAAAGATAAATTAATCCATCCCTACCTCGACATTGATCTAAAATATTATGATCTTTCCGTCGTAAATCGTGATGCAACCAATGATCAGGTAACTATCGATTCTGCCAATGCTATCAAAAAATATGGGGTTGGTATAAAATGCGCAACCATCACACCTGATGAGGCACGCGTTAAAGAATTTAACCTAAAAAAAATGTGGAAATCACCTAATGGCACAATCCGCAATATTTTAGGAGGAGTCATTTTTCGCGAACCCATTATCTGTAAAAATGTCCCTCGCCTTGTTCCTAACTGGACAAAGCCAATTATTATCGGACGTCACGCTTTTGGTGATCAATACAAAGCAACAGATTTTAAATTTCCAGGAAAAGGGAAATTAAGTATTAAATTTGTCGGTGATGATAATCAAGTTATTGAACATGATGTTTTTGATGCTCCAAGCGCAGGGGTTGCCATGGCTATGTATAACCTTGATGAGTCAATTCGTGATTTTGCCCGCGCATCCTTTAATTATGGACTACAACGGAATGTTCCAGTGTATCTTTCAACAAAAAATACCATTCTAAAAACTTACGATGGTCGTTTTAAAGATATCTTTCAAGAAATATTCGATACGGAATTTAAAACTGAATTTGAAAACCGTAAATTATATTACGAACACCGTCTTATTGATGATATGGTTGCTTCTGCATTAAAGTGGTCAGGTGGATACGTATGGGCATGTAAAAACTATGATGGTGATGTCCAATCTGATATTGTTGCCCAAGGCTTTGGTTCTCTGGGTCTCATGACTTCTGTTCTCATGACACCTGACGGCAAAATTGTTGAAGCAGAGGCAGCACACGGCACCGTAACACGCCATTATCGTCAGCATCAAAAGAATGAAGAAACATCAACGAACTCTATTGCATCTATTTTTGCATGGACGCGTGGACTAGCGCACCGTGCTAAACTAGATAACAATGAGAAGTTAAAAAACTTTTCCACGACATTGGAAGAAGTTTGTATTAAAACCGTCGAAGAAGGTTTTATGACCAAAGATCTCGCACTTTTGATTGGGCCTAAACAAAAGTGGCTTTCTACAACAGGTTTCCTTGATAAAATTGATGAGAATCTCAAAAAAGCAATGGGCAGTTGAGTTATTACTTAAATTAAAATTCAAAGCTCTAAACAGAGCTTTGAATTTCTCTTGGCAAATTCAAAGAAGTACCTTATAAGTAAAAAGAGGATAGATTTTTATTAAATAGCAAAAAACAGTGAAAAAACAGGGCTGGTCTGCGCTTTTATTGGGTAAAAATGGTCTTTGCTTTTTAACGTTTACAGGTGGAGTTGTGTTACACGCCACCAACGTTTATATTGTTATTACTATTTTACCCTCTCTTATGAATCATATTGGCAGTGAAATATATTATTCTTGGGTGGCTACTGTCTTTATTACAGCTTCACTTGTGGGTACTTCACTTGCAACAAAAATATTAGGGAAATTAGGTCCTCGCAATGCGTATGTTATTTCTGGACTTATCTTCACCCTAGGCACTTTTATGTGCAGTATTTCTTCATCTATGCCATTGTTTTTAATAGGACGCTTTATCCAAGGATTTGGAAGTGGTTCTTTGTTATCCCTATCCTATTCCATGGTACGGATTGTTTTCAGCCCATCTTTATGGTCACATGCATTAAGTATTATCTCTGGAATGTGGGGAATATCAACCTTGTTAGGACCAGCAATCGGGGGGCTTTCTGTATATTATGGGCTATGGCGAGCATCCTTTTTGATCATTGGCGTATTAGCTATATTTTTCTCACTCATCGCCTTTAAATTTTTACCAAAAAAGAATGAAAACGATGTTCCAACACCCCCTCTTCCTCTTCTCCAGCTTTTCACACTCACCTTATTGATTTTTATTATTTCTGTTGGAGGGGCTATGGAGTCTACAATAGCAAAAATTTGCGGATTAGTTATCGGACTTAGTCTTCTCTTTGTTCTAGCAAAAATCGAATCATCTACCCCTCATCCTATGTTGCCCCGCAAATCCTTTTCTTTCTCTTCTGAAATCTTTTCTGTTTACGCATTGATACTCGTTATGACAACAGTCGTATACAGTATAGAACTTTATTTTCCACTTTTTCTTCAAGAGCTTCATGGGCAAGCTCCACTTATTGCTGGTTATATAGCAGCACTTATGAGCCTAGGGTGGACATGTGGAGCCATCTCAAGTGCTGGTGTCTCCACAAAAAAAATTCGCAACATCATTGTATACTCGCCCCTATTAAAACTGTTAGGCATAGTGATTCTTTTATGGCTCATCCCAACAGAAGTTTCCGCGCTTGAATATATTTTTATTATTTGCTTAGCACTGTTTTCTATTGGAATCAGTGCGGGCATAGCATGGCCACATTTGCTCACAAGGATCTTACAATGTGCAAATGATGAAGATGCTCTCCGTGCCAGTGAATCCCTTACCTCTGTACAACTATTTTCAGCGGCCTTAAGTGCAACTCTAGCAGGAGTCATCACCAATCTTGCTGGCCTCTTTAATCCTGGAGGAACAATAGGAATGATCTTAGCAGCAAAAACTCTTCTTATAGTGCTCATGGGTCTTTTATTTTGTCTTGCTATTCCATTAGCACTGCGCATTTCTTACTGCATATTGAAAAATCCAACAGGACATTCCAATAACTAAAAATAAATAGAAAAATTCCTTCTTCATTTAAAAAATGAAAAATATTAAGCATGCTTCTCCATATACCATGAGACGCAAAAAACCATTAATCCACACAAAGTTAGAACACTTCCTAAAACAGCTGTATATTCATAACTATAGCCCAATTTTAAAACTAATGCTCCAGATTCTGCACCAAGAGCGTTGGCAATATTAAAAGCAGACTGCATTAATGCTCCTGCCAAAATCTGTCCCTGTAGTGCAACATCCATAATTTTTGTTTGTATAGAAGGCATAGCAGCAAAAGAAGTTCCAACAAAAAAGCATCCTATTGCCGCTGTTAACGGAGCATAGGATAAAAAGAAAAAAAGAAAAAAAACAAATACGCTCCAAAGCATAGAGAAAAATATCATCGGTGAAATGCCAATTTTAACAGCTAATTTAGGCCCCAAGAGATTTCCTATCACCATTCCCAATCCAACTAACGGCATAATAAATGGTACCCACTCAAGTGAAACACCAGAAATATGCATTAATGTTGGCTTGATATAAGTGAAAACAGAAAATAATCCTGACGCTCCCACCGACACCATCAACAAAAGAAGCCACACCTGCTTTTGCTTTAATACACCCATTTCTTGCAAAGGATTCGTTTTTGGAAAACTTGAATCACAAGGAAAAAAATTCCAAATAAGCAAGCTACACAATAAAGCAATCATACCCACAAGGACAAAAGCAATCTGCCAACCAATAAGTTGACCAATCCAAGTAGCACTGGGTGCTCCCAAAACGGTTGCAATTGTTAAGCCAAGCATAACATATCCAACAGCTTTAGAACGTTCTTTCATTTCTACCATTGAAGAGGCAACCATAGCCGCAAGTCCAAAATAGATTCCATGAGGAAGTCCACTGAGAAAGCGTAATACTACTAATATGCTAAAATCAGAAACAAAGGCACTAGCAATATTTGCTAAGGCATAAAAAAGCATCAAGCCTATCAAAACAGTTTTGCGTGATACCTGAGCTGTTGCCACAGCTAAAAGAGGTGCTCCAATCACAACTCCTAATGCATAAGCAGAAATATATTGACCAGCGGTAGGAATATCAACATAGGAACTTCGTGCCATCTCTGGCAGTAGCCCCATTGCAACAAACTCTGCAGTACCAATAGCAAAACTGCCCACGGCAAGAGCTAAAATTATTAAACGTCGTATTCTCGAATCAATTCCCAATACAAGAACCTTTTGTTGATAAGAATCTCTCATATCATCACTTCTGAATAGGAGTTTTAACTGTAAATATCTGTAATACACACAAACAAAAATTCAAAACATTGTTATACGCATGCCCAATAGTCCCCAATAAAGTTTTAGAAATATTTTGATATATAAAGCATTTTATGGAGTTTTAAGTAAGATTCTTTAATGGAAAATCTTTGAAAACCTCAAGATCATAGACGTATTCACCTATTTCTATCAGATCTACCAGATAATAAACTTTGTCTCCTCTTTTTAGCCGTTGAAATTTACAGTGAAAACTTTATTTTAAAACGATATACTACATCCTATAAATAATTCTAAAATTTGCCGAAGAATGCATTTCAAACAAGTGAATAATATCTCATCATTATCTTGATACAAAGATAAAACTTCTCCCCCCAAATTATTGTTGCTTTATTTTGCTACCTGAATACAGATCCCCCAAATCGATAAGCTATAATTTCAACTTTAGGCCATTCTTATAAATTATTATAGAGTCTTTTAAAAATTCTCATGATAATAGTGCTTGGTTTCTAGATTTATTAAATACCCTCTTTTAGACATCTTTACCCCTCCCTCATCTAACAGAGGAATCGCATCAGATATCTAACTCACTATCTGTAAATTAAAATATTCACGTAAATATATTATGATTATTTTCAGATAAATTCTATAAACAAAGCAAAAAACAAATATAATAAATTTTGTATAAGTATGTTTATTGATGTTTTATAAACATGACAATTACCGTGATTAATATTTAATTTATTATGACATAATATCTATATTTTTATTATATAAATAATATTACATAAATCTATTTTAAAGAATATTTATATATAAAAACTTAAAAAATAAAATTATAACATTTTAAATGTTGTAATTTTATTTTAGTTTTATTTTAATTTTCTAAAAATTTATCTGTTCGATTGTATATAATCCATTCTTTACCTTTAGTAATAAAAAACACAAAGTAGCTCATAAAAGTACAATTTTCATACTTCTTTAAGAGTTCGCTAACGCCTCATTAACATTGTTGCTGTAAACAGTCATCAGAAACAGAAAAACTGTTTTTCTCCGGATCAGGTAGCGCGTACCGGAGTAACAGTTTCTGTTTTATATAGTAATTAGAAAAGAATATGTACCCTATAAAACCGCACTGTTATATCTTAAGATAGTGGAATTTTATAATTTTGGAAGATGTTTCTAATTTCATATTTTTAGCTAAATTTGTAAGTGCGAGAATAAATTCAATAAAAAAATGAGGTGCTATATTACGATTAATATTTTAGCGTCCTTGTGCCCATAGAGCACGCGTTTCAGCGCAAAAATCAGCATAACAGCCTTCCTCAATGGCATCACGAATTCCCTGCATAAGTTGTTGATAATAAAAAAGATTATTCCACGTCAACAACATCCCCCCAAGAGATTCACCAGATTTAATCAAATGATGCAAATAAGCACAACTATAATTATGTGCTGCTGGACAAAGTGACTGTGGATCAAGAGGAAGTGGATCTTCTGCATAACGCGCATTACGCAAATTAATTCTACCAAAGCGGGTAAAAGCTAAACCATGACGTCCTGCACGCGTCGGCATAACACAATCAAACATATCAACACCACGAGCAACACTTTGTAAAATATCATCAGGTGTCCCTACTCCCATAAGATAGCGTGGTTTATCCTCTGGTAAAATCGGACAAGTAGTATCCAATACTGCTGTCATAACACTCTGCGGCTCACCAACAGCAAGCCCTCCAATAGCGTAACCTTTTAAATCTATTTCTTTTAATGCTTGAGCAGAACGTTCACGCAGTTTCATATTATCACCCCCTTGAACAATCCCAAACAATGCTTTATCTGGCTGATCTCCAAAAGCTGTTTTACAACGCAGCGCCCACCGCAATGAAAGTTCCATAGCTTCTTCCATTTCTTTTTCAGTTGCGGGTAATGCAATACATTGATCCAACTGCATCTGGATATCCGCACCAAGAAGTTCTTGAATTTCGATAGAACGCTCTGGACTCATTTCATAGTAAGCTCCATTAATGTAAGAACGAAAAATCACACCTTGTTCAGTAATTTTACGGATTCCCGCCAATGACATAACCTGAAAGCCACCAGAATCGGTTAAAATAGGTCCGCTCCAGCGTGAAAATTCATGTAATCCTCCCAAACGCGCAACACGTTCAGCTCCTGGACGTAACATTAAATGATAAGTATTCCCCAAAATGATATCTGCACCAAGATCACGAATTTGATCCATATACATAGCCTTAATGGTTCCTGCCGTCCCAACAGGCATAAATGCGGGTGTACGAACACATCCTCGCCCCGTTATAATTTCGCCTCGACGTGCATACCCATCTTGAGCAATTTTTCTATAATGAAATGTCTTTATCATAACTCTCGTCTTTTTGATTCCATCAATGCATATCTCTATAGAAAGAAAAAAGATATCCCCTTACGAGCATTGTCAAAAGCTTTATGAATTAATTTTTGATTCGCTCAATATTGTAACCAGCATCAAAAATTAAACGAGATAAAAGAACATTTCTTGTTAAGAAATCACCATAATAAAAGTGATAATCTAACTCTAGAAAAATAGTAAAATCCTTATAATATCATACCACAAAATACCTACGCTTAACGCACTAAAGCCTTAACAGAACTGCAAAATTATTATCACAATAATTTCATCTTCACATACTTCCATAAGCAGTAACTTTGTACCCATAGAAGAAAATTTTGAACGCATTGTACAGCTTACATATTCTTTAACTTTTACAGATAAAAATTTTTCATCTACTGGGCACAGCGATCTTCACGCTTAATAAAAGCGCAAATGAGCATAATCACTTATCCACTCACAATATTGAGATAGCTCTTGGCATTAGAGATAATTCACAAAAGAAATTAACGTGTAAATAAAATACTTTAAAAAACTAAAAATGCTTTTTGTAAAGATTCTCAAATACCAAAAGCTCTATCGTACCATTAGAGGCTGAAAAAGCGTATGATGGTACCCGCTTGCTCCGTCATAAGCTTTAAAGAAGGTGGTGCATAATAGATTTTATACTATTTATAGCTTTAAAACTATACATGCCATGAATATCATCGTGGAAGTGAACGTTGATATGTACTGAGAAATGCTTCTTAAAAAACACGTAAATACGCAACACAAGTGTATTCCGTTTGGAGCATTCCTCTATTAAAAAACGAGAAAAATAAAAGCGTAAGTCCATGCATAATCTTCATTATTTAAAAGATATTGCATTAGATACTTTTAAAAAAGTAAAGTTGAGTTAAAAAGGAGATGGCAAGACTAGCCATTTATTTCACTTCTGCGCCTTTATTATATTCTTCTAAGATTAAACTGTCTTCTTATTTTAAAGATTACGCCAATATATATATAAATGCTGGTTTTCCACCTTGCTAAGAAAACTGGATGAGCGAGTAAAGCTCTTATCCGTCTTAATATGTGTTTCAAATATGCTTCTGCATTAGGATTGGATGTTGATTTACGAGCAGAAACAAAAGCACACGCTCTCTTAAGAAAGTAACATCATAAAACCATTAAGACCGACAATGGATTGAAGAAAAATGCCGAATTTTTTATAAAACACTTTGCCAAACAACAACCATAATACAACAGACTTTGCGTTTTCTTATTCTGACAGATGTTTGTACAAATCCTTTGCATTATATTCTTCAGGAAGATCCGATTGAAGAAAATATATGGACAATGCTTAGCTCGAAATTATAAAAGGTAAGCCTGATACTACAAAAGAGTTTCGTGTGCCTTTATTGATCAGAAAAGAGTATTTTTTCTTAGAAACTTACAATTGAAATCAGTATAGTTTATACTATTCTACATCTGCAGCAATAATGGCTTTGGTAATTGAATCTGGATCTGCAACAGGTTCACCACGTTTAATTTTATCAACATTTTCCATACCTTCAACAACCTGCCCCCATATGGAATATTGACGATCAAGCCACGGAGCATCTGCAAAACAAATAAAAAACTGAGAGTTAGCAGAATTTGGATTCTGACTCCGTGCCATAGAAACTGTACCACGCTTATGAGAAAGATTTGAAAACTCTGCTGTTAAATTTGGTTTTTCTGCCCCCCCCATACCAGCACGTGATAAATTGAATTTTTCACTATCCTTCTTTCCAAATTGCACATCCCCTGTTTGCGCCATAAAACCATCAATAACGCGATGGAAAATAACATTATCATAAGCACCTTCCCGTACCAGTTCTTTAATACGTGCAACATGACAAGGTGCCAAATCAGCAAAAAGCTCAATAACAACTCTGCCCTTTGTTGTTTCAAGAATTAAAGTATTCTCTGGATTTTTATTCTCAGCCATATGGAAAGCTCCCTTGATTCATTTCTCAACTTGTAAAGTAGCAGCATTAATAACATCAGGATTTTTTACAGATCCATTATTACTTGTCGTACCTTTTTTTATTTTATCAACAACATCCATCCCCTTTATAACCTCTCCAACAACCGTATACTGACCGTTTAAAAAAGCAGCATCCTCAAAACAAATGAAGAATTGAGAATTCGCGGAATCCGGATCTTGTGATCGTGCCATCCCAACTGTACCACGCTTAAACGGCTGTTTTGAAAACTCTGCCGGTATATTGGGATAATTTGAGCCACCCATACCAACGCGTTTCAGATCAAAATCTCTACTGCCTTTTTTTCCAAATTCTACATCACCAGTTTGTGCCATGAAATTAGGAATAACGCGATGAAACACAACATTATTATAGGCCCCCTCCTCTGTTAATCTTTTGATTTGCGCAACATGCTTTGGCGCCAAATCAGGACGCAGACGAATAATGACATCACCATCTTTGAGAGATAAAACAAGAAGGTTTGCATCGCTTGCTGGTCTAGGATTACCAGCGACAGCGGACAATGAAAAAAAACAAAACACACATATCAAAACAGCAAAAATTCTACGAGACACACTTATTCTCCCCTAAAAGATTGGTATTTCGAGCTTAAAGCTTGTGCAACATTGGGCGGTACAAATGGTGTCACATCACCTCCCATAGAGGCAATTTGGCGTACCAATGTAGAAGTTATCGCGCGCCCAGAAACACTTGCCGGCAAAAAAACAGTTTGCAATTCAGGAGCCATAACACCATTCATTCCTGCCATTTGCATTTCATAATCAAGATCAGTACCATCACGCAATCCACGAATGAGAAATGAAGCACCAACTTCACGCGCCTTCTCAATGAGAAGGTTGCTAAATGAAAGAACCTGCAATCGATTAGAATCTGCACCAAATAAGTCTTTCCCTACCTGCGTAATGAAATCAACACGCTCTTCGAAGCTAAAGAGTGTTTTTTTGTCAGCCTGTATCCCTATAGCGACGACCACCTTATCAGCTAACACAAAACACCCTTTCAAAACATCAAGATGACCATTTGTAAGAGGATCAAAAGAACCCGCGTAAAGAGCAATTTTCATGACTTTACTCCTTCCTCTTAAAAATTATTTTTCTTCGCTCATATCAACTGTATCAGAATGCTTCTCACCTTCATCATCTAATGAACCCGTATCATCTTCAGGTTCAGAAATACGTTCAACCGATACGACTCTTTCACCTTTGGCTGTATTAAAAATTGTGACTCCCTTAGTTGAGCGCCCAGCAGTACGAATTCCCTCAACAGGGACACGAATAAGCTGCCCCCCATCTGATACCAACATAATTTGATCTTGCGCCTTCACCGGAAAAGCCGCTACTAATTTACCAATTTCAGCTGTTTTAGATGGATCTGTTGCGCGAATCCCCTTTCCGCCACGTCCCGAAATCCGGAACTCATAGGAAGAAGAACGTTTACCATAACCAAACTCACTCACTGTCAAAAGCATTTGTTCACGTGCATGAAGTTCTGCATAACGTTCATCTGTTAACTCTGTTTCAGCACCCCCATCTTCTTCATCAAAAGTTATAACATCTTCAACATCAGCATCTGCACCAGAAGCACGCCGTTCATTCATTACACGTTTAATATAAGCAGAACGCTCAATGGACGTCGCCTCGACATGCTCTAAAATTGTCATCGAAATGACTTTATCGCCTTTAGCTAAATTGATACCACGAACTCCCACAGAATTACGCCCAGCAAAGACCCGAACATCAACAACTGGAAAACGGATACATTGTCCATTGGCTGTTGTTAGAACAACATCATCATGTTCTGTACAGGTTTCAACAGAAAGAATTTCATCTTCTTCATCAAGTTTCATCGCAATTTTACCATTACGATTAACCTGAACGAAATCTGATAATTTATTACGACGCACAGTTCCACGTGTTGTCGCAAACATAATATCTAATGCACTCCAGCTCGCTTCATCTTCAGGCAAAGGCATAATCGTTGTAATACGCTCACCTTGTTGTAAAGGAAGCATATTGATCAAAGCCCGCCCACGCGATTGGGGTGTCCCCAGCGGCAGCCGCCAAACTTTTTCCTTATAAACAATCCCACGTGATGAAAAGAAAAGAACCGGAGTATGCGTATTGGCAACAAACAACCGCGTTACAAAATCCTCATCCTTCGTGGACATACCAGAACGCCCCTTACCACCACGTCGCTGTGCACGATAGGTATTAAGAGGCACACGCTTAATATAGCCACTATGGCTTACCGTTACCACCATATCCTCTGGTGCGATCAGATCTTCACTCTCCATCTCAGCGCTACCAAAACCAAATACGGTACGTCGCGGCGTTGCAAATTCCTCACGAAGAGCACTCAACTCATCCTTAACAATAGACATAATGCGTACGCGTGATGCCAAGATCTCAAGATAGTCAGCGATATCCACGCCAATTTTATTCAATTCATCAGCGATTTCATCACGCCCAAGGGCTGTCAATCGTTGCAAACGCAATTCTAAAATAGCACGCGCCTGTTCTTCAGAGAGGTTATAAGTACCATCCTCATGAATAATATGACGAGGATCATCAATAAGTTTAATCAAAGGCGCGACATCCATCGCTGGCCAGCGTCGCTCCATTAACTGTGCACGTGCTGTCTGCGGATCAGGAGCTTTGCGAATAAGCGCTATAATTTCATCAATATTGGCAACAGCAAGGGCAAGGCCAACCAAAACATGTGCTCGCTCACGCGCTTTACGCAAAAGATATTTTGTTCGCCGACTGACAACTTCTTCCCGAAAAGAAACAAATGCACGAAGCATATCAAGCAACGTCATCTGTTCGGGTTTTCCCCCATTCAAAGCAACCATATTACAACCAAAGGAAGTTTGTAGCGGCGTATACCGATATAATTGGTTTAAAACAACTTCCGCAACAACATCTTTCTTCAGCTCAATAACAACCCGATATCCATCACGATCAGATTCGTCACGCAAATCAGAGATTCCCTCAATGCGTTTATCGCGCACCAATTCAGCCATTTTCTCAATCATTGTTGCCTTATTAACTTGATAAGGGATCTCACTCACAATAATTGCTTGTCGACCACTGCGAATTTCTTCGATCTCAACTTTAGCACGCATAATGATTGAGCCACGCCCTGTTTCATAAGCTGCACGAACACCAGAGTGGCCAAGGATAATACCCCCTGTAGGAAAATCCGGACCAGGAATAATTTCAATTATTTTATCGAGTGTGATATCGGGATTATCAATCAAAGCGATACAACCATCAACGACTTCACCAAGATTATGGGGAGGAATATTGGTTGCCATTCCCACAGCAATCCCCCCTGATCCATTAACCAAAAGATTGGGAAAACGCGCTGGTAAGACAACCGGTTCACGCTCACGCCCATCGTAATTATCCTGAAAATCAACAGTATCTTTATCAATATCAGCTAAAAGTTCTTCTGAAACTTTTTCTAAACGACACTCAGTATAGCGCATAGCCGCGGGTGGATCACCATCAACGGAACCAAAATTTCCCTGACCATCAATTAATGGATTTCTTAAAGAAAAGTCCTGCGCCATACGCACTAATGCATCGTAAATTGAAGCATCACCATGGGGATGAAATTTCCCCATAACCTCACCAACAACACCAGCAGATTTACGATACGACTTATTGAAAGAAAGCCCCATCTCATTCATAGCATGAAGGATACGTCGATGAACAGGCTTAAGACCATCACGGACATCAGGGAGTGCACGTGAAACAATCACGCTCATCGCATAATCGAGATAGGAGCGTTGCATTTCATCAATAATACTGATTGGTTCAATACCGGTTAGCACATCACGTTCTGGGTGTGGAGTAAGATCGGTCACAATTTCAAAACTTTCAAAAAAGAATCATTTCACTTTATTTATAGCGAAAAATACACAAAAATGCTAATTTCTCTCCCATGACAAAAAAGAAATTTAACAATATTTTTCAAGATGTTATTAATTTATATTTTAAATTACCAATAATAATTAACAATTTTCACTTCGCTAAACTTCAAAAATCTGAAACAAGCAAACCATAAAATGATCATAATACTGCAATTTAAAGACTCTTAAAAAGGGACGTCATCATCTAATTTGTGTGAAAAACTTTCTCCCAATTGATTATTATTTTGACCAAAAGCATTTCTCTGATTTGAGTGACTATCGGCAAAGCCACCACTATAACTCCCCCCTTGACTTGCTCCTTGCTCCCCGCTCGCAGCTCCCCGCCCATCAAGCATTTGTAATTCGCCACGGTACTTTTGCAAAACAATCTCTGTTGTATAACGGTCATTTCCATTTTGATCTTGCCATTTTCGTGTCTGTAACTGCCCCTCAATATAAATTTTGCTGCCCTTTTTTAAATATTGCTCTGCAACTTTGACAAGGTTTTCATTAAAAATAACAATACTATGCCACTCAGTGCGTTCTTTTCGCTCATTTGTATTCCGATCGCGCCAACTTTCTGAAGTAGCAATACGCAGATTTGCCACTTGATCACCAGAATTCAAACGGCGGATTTCAGGATCGGCACCAAGATTACCAATCAAAATAACTTTATTAAGGCTACCAGCCATCGCATAAACTCCAAAATTTTAATTTGTAAAATACTCTGTTCTATAACAGTTATAACCATCTTGACCTTCAATTTACATGTCGCAATTGACTATCAATATGGGTATTGCTATCCTTTACCAATATTGTATTCAGTGTAATTATAACAAAAGATGATAAAAACGCATAGTTTATTCCACCACGAGAGAATAAAAAGCTGCTCATTTGTATTTTTTTCACAAAACTTATACCTTCCTTTTGCATTAAAGCAGTTAAACACATTATAATTCTAAAAAAACAGTTTTATTCCATTTTAGGTGCTCAATTTTTGCCACATATGCCAAGGATAAAGTATGACTCATCAAAAATATATCTCCATTCGCGGTGCACGTGAGCATAACCTTAAAAATATTGATCTCGATCTGCCTCGTGATAAACTCATTGTTATAACAGGACTTTCTGGATCAGGGAAATCATCCTTAGCGTTTGATACAATTTACGCTGAAGGACAACGCCGCTATGTCGAAAGCCTTTCAGCCTATGCACGCCAATTTTTGGAAGTCATGCAAAAACCCGATGTCGACCGCATAGACGGTCTCTCTCCAGCTATCTCCATTGAACAAAAAACAACCAGTCGCAACCCTCGTTCAACGGTAGGTACCGTTACTGAAATCCACGATTACATGCGTCTTCTCTTTGCACGTATTGGTATTCCTCATTCTCCTGCAACAGGACTTCCTATTGAAAGCCAGACAGTAAGCCAAATGGTGGATCAAATTATGGCCTTACCAGAAGGAACGCGAATTTTTATTATGGCACCCTTAGTGCGAGGACGAAAGGGAGAATATAAAAAAGAGCTAACAGAACTTTTAAAAAGAGGATTTCAACGCGCTAAAGTTGATGGAAAATTCTATGAAATCGCTGATATTCCACCTCTTGATAAAAAATATAAACACGACATCGATGTCGTGGTAGACCGCATTGTTGTACAGAAGGATATCACCTCTCGCTTGGCTGATAGTATAGAAACCTGTTTACAGCTAGCAAATGGGCTTGCCATAGCTGAAATGGCAGACCACCCCTTAGCACAAAAAGAAACGACAAAGGAATCTGCTCATAAATCAAAAAATGATACACACAAACGGCTCATTTTTTCAGAAAAGTTTTCCTGCCCTGTATCGGGTTTTTCTATTCCTGAAATTGAACCACGCCTTTTTTCGTTCAATAATCCTTTTGGCGCCTGTCCTCTCTGCGATGGACTGGGCATAAAAAAAGCAATGGATCCACTGAAAATTGTGCCCAATAAAAATCTTACCCTCAAGAATGGCGCCATTGCCCCTTGGGCTAAGTCAGATTCACTTTACTATAAACAAACCTTAGAAGCATTAGGAAAAGCTTACGGTTTCAAACTCACAGATCAATGGTGTGAACTCTCTAATGAAGCACAACAGGCTATTCTCTACGGTACAAAAAGAGATGAAATTTCTTTTATCTATAAAAATAATTCTGGTTCGCATAAAACGACCCAACCCTTTGAAGGAATCATCCCTAATATGGAGAGACGCTGGAAAGAAACCGATTCTGCTTGGTCTCGAGAAGAAATCGAACGTTATATGTCTTCTTCGCCCTGCCCAGCTTGTCACGGTTATCGTTTAAAACCAGAGGCACTTGCTGTAAAAATAAACGGAATGCATATTGGGCAAATATCAGATCTTTCTATTCTAAAGGCAGATGATTGGTTTGCCAATGTTCATCAATATCTCACAAAAAAACAACGTAATATCGCCGTACGTATTTTAAAAGAAATTCGTGAACGCTTGGCTTTTTTAAATCATGTAGGATTGGAATATCTTACCTTGTCTCGAAATTCAGGAACGCTTTCAGGGGGAGAAAGCCAACGCATTCGGTTGGCATCCCAAATTGGTTCTGGTCTTACAGGCGTTCTTTATATTTTAGATGAACCATCTATCGGTTTACACCAACGCGATAATGAACGCCTGTTGGAAATGCTGCGCCATTTGCGTAATCTTGGCAATACAGTTATTGTTGTTGAACATGATGAAGATGCTATTCTCACAGCAGACTATGTTGTCGATATGGGGCCTGCCGCAGGCGTTCATGGTGGAGAAATCATAGCGCAAGGAACACCGCAGGAAATTATAGAAAATTCAGCCTCTCTCACAGGCCAATACCTTTCAGGAAAAATGGCTGTTAAAATGCCGACAGAGCGACGCAAAATATCAAAAACGAAAACACTTAAAATCATCGGCGCCAAAGGCAATAACCTCAAAAATATCAATGCGAATATTCCTCTTGGAACCTTCACATGCATAACTGGTGTTTCTGGAGGAGGAAAATCAACATTTCTTATTGAAACGCTTTTCAAAGCAGCATCACATCATATCATGGGCTCTCATCACAGCCCTGCCAGCTATGACAAAATTGAAGGATTAGAATTTCTTGATAAAGTCATCGATATCAACCAGTCTCCTATTGGACGCACCCCACGCTCTAATCCCGCAACCTATACAGGTGCTTTTACACCGATTCGTGAGTGGTTTGCCGATCTTCCAGAATCAAAAGCCCGCGGTTACAAAGCTGGGCGTTTTTCATTTAATGTTAAAGGAGGACGGTGCGAAGCGTGTCAAGGTGATGGAGTCATCAAAATTGAAATGCACTTTTTACCTGATGTCTATGTTACTTGCGATGTCTGTAAAGGAAAACGCTATAACCGAGAAACACTAGAAATAAAATTCAAAGGACAATCTATCGCAGATATTTTGGATATGACAATTGAAAAGGCAGAGGAATTTTTCCAAGCTATTCCCGCTATTCATAATAAAATGGAAACTCTCATTAAAGTAGGATTGGGTTACATAAAAGTAGGACAGCAAGCAACCACACTTTCTGGTGGGGAAGCACAACGTGTAAAACTTGCGAAAGAACTTTCTCGTAAAACAACGGGACGTACACTCTATATTTTGGATGAACCGACAACAGGTTTACATTTTCATGATATTTCCAAACTTCTTGAAGTGCTTCACGAACTAGTCGAGCAAGGCAACACAGTTATAGTCATTGAACATAACCTTGATGTTATAAAGACAGCCGACTGGATTATTGATTTAGGACCAGAAGGTGGAGATCGCGGTGGTGAAATTGTTGCAATTGGACGCCCTGAAGACATCATTAAGGTTCCCGCTTCCTATACGGGAAAATTTCTAAAACATGTTTTACTGCGCCCATCTCTCTATAATTCCAATTCTTAGAAACGCTTTCTATTGTAAAATACAGCATACTAACAAAGCCTGTACTTTTATTATTACCTGTAAACCAACACCTAATTCCAGTGGTGCAACACGTTTGAAGCAAAGACTAAAAACAATTTAGCGCTTTATAAGCTGTTTCAGTTGTCGTATTGCCAAATAGGAACGCGCACATAATTGCGTATTTATTCTCTGTTTTGTTTATACCTGAAACGACCAGACAACCTAAACTGGGAAGAATATGAAGTTTTAAGGGTATAAATAAATTTCTATATTTCCATTTCCTTTTAATTTATCTTTATGATTTTCCAAGGCATCCACAGCAATATCTTATAATGAAGATTGCCATTGCTTCACACTTTTATTTATCGCGTTCCTTAATGAAGATCACATTCCTCACGAAGGAACAAAACGCCCCAAACGGAATATATTTGCGTTGCCAATTCCCACATCTGTTTTAAAGAAACATTTCTCAATGCTCTCAAGCCCATTTCACAACGGCTCCTATGAATGCTATAATGATAAACTCATTATTATACACCACCATCTTTACATTTATGAATCGGCATCATCACACTCTTTTCCAATATTTGTCTTCCCTACTCCCTAATATTGTAAAGCCTTTAATTATCGAAAGCTTTCATAAAAAGCATTTTATTTCTTTTTTCAAATGTTGTTATCCACACACTCATAACTATTTATGATATATAAAAGTATCGTTTTGATTGATTGACGATAAAAAGATCTAAAATGAGAAAATCTTACGCTATTAGAGTTTCTCATTCAATGTGGAGAGCGTCTAATTATCCTTATAAGTCAAGATATTATCTAATAAAAAAGAAACAAAACTCTTTTATTATATTATTTGAATTCTGTATAAGAATTGTAAGTTTTTTTCCCAAAAAACAGTATTTGGCTGTATTCTACAAAAGAAACTCTCCTAACAGAGCATAGAGTGTCATTATTTTCGACTTTTTGTGCACAAAGTATCTGTTGGACATCTTACAGTTGTCAATATAATGTGATGCAGTCTAAAAAGACAAAATAACGTTGGAGATAATTTCAGCATGAAAAAAATTGAAGCCATTATAAAACCTTTCAAACTTGATGAAGTGAAAGAAGCGCTTCAAAAAATTGGGTTACATGGTATTACAGTAACAGAAGCGAAAGGTTTTGGTCGTCAAAGGGAACATACAGAACTTTATCGTGGTACGAAATATGTTGTTGACTTTCTACCTAAAGTAAAGATTGAAATTGTTGTGTCCGATGAAAAACTGGAACAAACTGTTGATGCAATACGTAAAGCAGCTCAAACCAAACATATAGGGGATGGAAAGATATTTGTCTTTTCCATTGATGATGCAATTCGTATAGGCACAGACGAAACCGGTATCGATGCCCTTTAATAAATAACAGGAAAATTCACTTTTTTATCCACCTCAACGCCATATTAAGGAAATTGAATATGACAACCGCATCAGATATTATCAAACAGATTACAGACAACGAAATCCGTTTTGTTGATTTACGTTTTACTGATCCACGAGGAAAATTGCATCACATTACAATGGATATCGCAGAGATCAGCGAGGATACTTTTAGTGATGGTGTCATGTTTGATGGTTCTTCAATTGCTGGTTGGAAAACAATTAATGAATCTGACATGGTTTTAATGCCAGATCCAGCAACAGCACATATTGATCCTTTTTTTGCTCAATCTACTTTGGTCATATTTTGTGATGTACTTGATCCTGTCTCTGGTGAGTTTTATCGTAGAGATCCTCGTTCTATCGCCAAAAGGGCTGAGGTGTATATGAAATCTTTAAACATTGGAGATACAATCAATGTGGGTCCAGAAGCAGAGTTTTTTATCTTTGATGATGTGCGCTATAAAACGGACCCTTACAACACAGGGTTTAAACTCGATTCAAGTGAACTTCCCTCTAATGATGATACGGAATATGAAACAGGAAATCTAGGGCATCGCCCACGAATAAAGGGAGGCTACCTTCCTGTTCCGCCGATTGATTCCTGCCAAGATATGCGTTCTGAAATGCTCACAGCACTCAAGGATATGGGCGTACAGGTCGAAAAACACCATCACGAAGTAGCAGCAGGCCAACATGAATTGGGTATTCGTTTTGATACACTTGTTCGCGAGGCTGACAAGATGCAAATTTTTAAATATGTTGTACATCAAATAGCAAACAGTTATGGGAAAACAGCAACCTTCATGCCGAAACCAGTTTTTGGTGATAACGGCTCTGGAATGCATGTCCACATTTCCATTTGGAAAGATGGCAAACCCATTTTTGCAGGAAATGAATATGCTGGACTATCAGAAACCTGTCTGTTTTTTATCGGTGGTGTTATTAAGCACGCAAAAGCAATAAATGCTTTTACCAACCCATCCACAAACTCCTATAAACGTTTGGTTCCTGGTTATGAAGCTCCTGTTCTTCTTGCCTATTCAGCACGTAATCGTTCTGCATCTTGCCGTATTCCTATGAGCTCCTCACCAAATTCAAAACGCGTAGAAGTTCGTTTTCCAGACCCAACAGCAAATCCCTATTTGGCATTTGCAGCCCTTTTAATGGCTGGTCTTGACGGTATCAAAAACAAAATTCATCCCGGACATGCTATGGATAAAGATCTTTATGATCTTCCCTTAAAGGAACTTAAAGAAATCCCTACTGTTTCAGGAAGCCTGCGTGAAGCGCTTGAAGCACTTGACAAAGATCGTGGCTTTCTTAAAGCTGGCGACGTTTTTGATGATGATCAGATTAATTCCTTCATTCAAGTAAAGATGCAAGAAGTCTTGCGTTACGAAACAACACCACATCCTGTTGAATTTGATATGTACTATTCTGTTTAAACAATCAATACGCATTCTTTTGATTTTGAAAATGGAGGCAAAAGCTTCCATTTTTGTGGATATTCTTCTCATGCAAAAGCGCAAGAGGCTTTTTGCTCATCCGCTTTTCCTTTATAATGTGTTGAATCTCTTCAAATGAATTAACAAAGGTTTCTAATGCCGCGAATTTGTTTTCTCGTTTCCGTTCTTTTATGCATTGTCTTTATCACATCAACAACTAAAGCACATACAATAACCAACCAAAAACTTACAACTCTTGAGAAAGCAACATCTGCTTATAGTAAAGCACTTAAAAATGCCGATGCAAATGCCATCTTAAATGCTATTCCTCCCCAAGTCATCAACCGCTTAACCGCCAAAAAAAATCTTAATCAATCGCAATTTCTACAAATCATGAAAAGCCAAATAGAACGGTTGGCAGAAAGTTACAAGATTGAAACGATCAACATTGATCAAAAACAAAAACGTGAAGGTACCCTTGATAATGGTACCCCTTATTTTGTTATACCCGTGGAGCTTGTAACCACAACAAATGCTGGAAAAAAATGCTCTATTCAAACTGAAATTATTGCCCTACTTCACGATAACCAATGGTATTTTATCCGTGGTAATGACGAAGCGCTCTTAACCATAACCAATGAACTATTTCCTGGACTTGATAAAGTAAAAACCAATCCTCAAAAAGTCACAAAAATACTCTGAGCGAAAAGAATGCACGTAAATAAAAGATTTTCCCCTATAAACAAGTTGTAACAATTGTAGCAGCAGCCTTAAATTCAACTTTTTTATGAGAACGGCGTGCTATTGTTTCTTTATCCGTTCCCCATTGTTCCATCATCCAATCTTCATCTAAATGGGCAATAGACCAAGCATGATCAGCATCAATGTTTCCCGCAGCAACAGCAAGAGCAATGAGAGCAGATCCAGTTAAGGTTGTCATCATATGAAGTGCAGCAAGCATATAAGCAGACTCAACGCTACGTAAATAATGACTCACAGCTTGAAGTGCTTCTGGTGATTGTTCCACATGCATCAGCCCTTCTGTCAAATAAAACCTTGCACCTAGCTTTTTTTCAGCCCAATCTAATAAAGGATCCCATTGTTCAGATTGTTTTTGCACCAACTCTTTAGGTGTTTGTGCACGATAAAAGATCATATCACATGCAACGAAACGCAATAAATCTTCAAAAACCGCCTGCATATCATCAGCGATACCATCAATAACAGTATTAACCAAACGCGTCATCGGCATTTTTGCAGGATCAACAACGTGCTTTTGGTTCTCAAATTCCTGAGCAACATATTCAGCAAACACTTCTGTTGGCACATGAAAATGACGCCTTGCGGGCGTTTTTACAGGACATTCATCCAACAAAATCGTAAAGCCGCCCTCCTCACAAGCGATCTTCACTTGCTTATAAAACCGTTTTGGGTGTGATTGGAATGAAAGATTTTGAACCTTTTGAATAGAACTCTTCTTATTCAATGGCATATCAACATGATCCAAAATCTCACGCATATTTGTTTACCTCTGATCTTTTCAAAAAAAAACGACTGTTTCTTTAGGTTCTGTAGCTTGAATAAGGTTTAATCTGACCTTCTTAACGATTCCAAAGAAGAAAAAAATCTTGCCAATCTCAATCTAACTTAAGAGTTATATTTCATGTTTCTTTTACAAACAAGACAATGATGATTGCCTTTTATATATTTAATACAATCATAATAGTAAAACAATTTCTAAAAGTATTATCTTAATTAAGAAATTAAACATATTGAGTTTTATGGCAAAGATGTTCATGCCTTACCAATTTGCTTATTATTCACCTATAATAGTATTATCAATATGAATAGATTCAAAAACGCTGATCATCTAAAAAATGATAGAGCAGTGTGCTTTACGTATCATTTACCTTTGTTTAACCATTCCAATAATTCTCTAACATATCCAATAAATACCCTGCATAGAACTTTCCTGCTCAATCACTCCCCTAAACGACGATGTTTTACGGCATGATAGAATAATGAACAAACAAAATTATATCTTAAATTTTTTCACATATACATTATTTTATAAAGCACTAAATTACTTAACGCATTGTGCTTGATATACTCTACATATTACACTAGTTTAAATTTAGGCATATAATTATAAAGAATAGAGATCATGCAATCTGAAAATAATACATTTATCTATACACTTGGCCCTGCAGATACTAACTGTGCAGCAGCAACACAGTGATGGCTTGACAATCACAATAAAAATATTTTGTCCACTGACTCGAGATCCCGTATTATATAATACGCAACTCTTGAAGAAGCATTTAATGAACTTGCTCAAAAAAAAGATGCTTATCTCTTAAGTTGTGCTGCTTACCCTGATTTGCATACACTCATATTTACCCGTTTAGGTGATATGCAATTATTTGACAGCTTTATCATGCCTACTCACTCTATGGTTTTAGCTAAACGCAATAACGCTGATGAAATTAAAACCATAGCGTCTCATCCTGCCCCGCAATCTCTGGTAGCTCATCAATATGACAAAGTATTTGCCAACAGCAATGCTGATGCAGCCGTTCTTTGTAAGGCTGAAAAAGCAGATGCTTGTATCACAACATCGGTTGCGGCAAATCGCTATAGGCTGAGTATTGTCGAAAATTTTGGACAAGTGCCAATGGCCTTTTTGCTCCACTCACTAAAGTCAACTCATCATGAAAAAATCTGAAGCGCTTCTTTCCATTGTTAACTTGGTTGACAAATTCCGTATGCGCCAAGAACGAGATGGGAGCATTAAAGAACCAACTTCAGCAGATAATAATATGATCAATGAATTGATCACTCTGCTGAACCACCATGCCAATATTCTTGACGGATTATCTCCAAAACTTTTAGCGACCACTTCTGATGATCTTCATCAGTGGATGATCAGCGGTTTAACGACCCCTCCTAAATTTGATAACACTTTGGCTGCTTTCAAAGCCCCATTACCAGATGCGCCCTTGTTTTTCTTGGCTCCAATGCGTGCAAAAAATGGACCTGATCCAGAAGGATTCCGGCTGGAATTAGTTACAGGATATCGTCATGAAACGGCCTATCTTGCTGACGCCTCAAAATATACAAATAATTATGTATCACCATTTCAATGTATAAAAATGGGAATAGCATCAAGAGGTTTTTTAGAAGGCAATTGCATTGTTCTATTCCCAGAATCTGTAGCAGCTGCTCAAAAAATTGATAAGCAAGCATTTGCTTTGTTTTTTTTTCAGTAAATTCTTTGATATTTACAACAAGCAAACAATTGTGGAAGCTGAACGTTTACTCGGTCGAGATAGTAAATTCCTGTTCGGTCAATTGCATAGTCGTAACTTATCTAAAGAAGACATTTACGATGCTCGCTGTTTGTGGGGCTATTATCATGACTATGCACATCATACCGGACCGCGGCCATTGGATAAAAATCTGTATATAAAATTAAATTGGTTTACAGGTCTTCTAGAAGAAACTAAAGTTGATTTAATTACAGTGCGTATTATGCTACAAAATCATCCAAAATTTTGGAAAGAAATAACTGAATTTATCCTATTAGAACGCATATTTCGTTATCCAAAAGATTCTGATCAGCATATGACATTCGATGCTGGTACAGGGATCTTGCTTTTTGAAATATTGATGCGGAACAAAGCATTGATTGAAACAAATCAAGGTTATCTTCAATTTGATTTGGAGCGTCTTGAAAAAGTAATAATATTGATGATAGCAGATATAGAAGCACTTGAAGCATTAGATGGTGACGCTTATTTGGCAGGAGCTAAAGATTATATCCAAAATAATCTTGGTAAGCCGCAAACTTCACAGTCACGATTTAATTTTTCAACATCATCTTATGCACAGCGAGTGATTAGAGGATTAAATCATTGAGTTTTATAAAAGGACGATTATTATTATTTACTTTTGCCATTCTAGCATTGTTTTCCATAAGTTGGTTATTATCTAAGAATTTGGTTAGCAATATACCCGTCATACATGCGGTTGGACTTAGGTTGTTTGCCACCGCTGCCACCTTATGGCTGATTGCAATATTTCGTGAGAAAGCTGTTTTCAGATCCCTACCATTGCTTTCCATGATACCTTCTTTTTTAATTCTCTCAGTGTTAGGATTTTCGCTGTATTTTGTATGCAGCTTTGGTGCATTAAAATCGCTCAAAGCCAGTGATTTAACCATGGTGCTCGCTACTATTCCAGGAATTACTTATATATTAGGTGCATTGACAAATGTCCTTAAATTCTCATGGCTGAAGCTTAGTGGAGTGATAATTGTCAGTGTAGCAGCTGTAGTATTCAATATAAATAGTGGAGAAGGTGGATATTATAACCTGATAGGATTAGTGCTTGCCTTAACAGCAGCACTTTCTTATTCTGCTTATGGCTTATTGTCTAAACGTTATCTTAAAAATCTACCTTTGCTCACCTCACTGGCTTGGATCACGACAATTTCTGCAGCATCATTTATGCCATTATTTATTTTTGATCCTGCCCCACTCTTCTATCTTAAGTTAGAAGATATATTTAAAATAT
Organism: Bartonella sp. AA9NXGY; assembly: GCF_042196845.1. Lineage (NCBI taxonomy): Bacteria > Pseudomonadati > Pseudomonadota > Alphaproteobacteria > Hyphomicrobiales > Bartonellaceae > Bartonella > Bartonella sp. AA9NXGY. The sequence continues at coordinate 56,705 of NZ_JBHIRB010000003.1, read as the reverse complement.
TGATTTTAGGAACTGTTTGCTCGGCACCAGTTTACGTATTATATCAAAAAGTTTTAGCCGAAGGAGGCGTATTATACGCCAACACTATCGGCGTATTATCCCCTTTTGCAGTGATTGCATGTGAATGGATAATCGGCTCGAGCCCTTCTCTCAATATGATCAAAATAATTGCTATGATTGTAGTTGTTATAGGGATGACACTCTTATTTATAGATGCATCAAAGGTATCTACATGGCAACATAAACGCCATTCTCAAAACTCCAAATTTAATGAGGAAACAAAATGAAAAAACTCGCGTTAGTTTGCCAGCGCAATGCAAAATTACCATTTATATTTGAAGCAGCACAAGCAGCTAATATCGAATTAGTAATGATCTATGATACCGCTGAAAGCGTTCCCTCTCAACACCCTGCAGCAGTAACTTCAACTTGGCAACTTCCTGTTTTTGATAACCCAGAGGCAGCTCTAGACACTTTTGCAACAGGAGCAAAAGAACGCAATATTTCTGGGGTTATGACCCTTCGCGAAGAAGCCATCCTATGGACAGCTTTGGCTGCAAAAAAAATCAATACTCCAAGTATTGAACCAGAAGTAGCAGCATTAACCAGAAATAAATATCTCATGCGTCAAACTTTCGCTAAAGCAGGCTTAAGAACACCAGGATTCTTTTATATAGATCATCCAGAAGACCTATCAAAAACACAAGCCTTGGATTATCCAGTCGTTATTAAACCCGTCTCTGGATGGGCAAGTGCAGGCGTCATGTTAGCTAAAAATTCCGCTGAACTTCCTGATCTCATTAAAGCCGTATGGAATGTTCAGCATAAAGACATGGCACGTTTTAATGATAAAAGTAAACCTGTAGGCTTAGTCGTAGAACAGTATTTGCCAGGAAAAGAGTTTGTCGTAGAATGCTTTGTTGATACAGCAGGTGTACACGTTCTATCCGTTGGAGACAAGGGACAGCCTGAGGGACCATGGTTTGAAGAAACAATTTATCGTCAACGATGTGATATAGATGATCCTTTAATTATTGCTTTATGTGAGGCTGCATGCTCTGGAGTTAAAGCTCTTGGTATAAATATGGGTGCTGCCCATGTAGAGCTACGCCTAGATGCTAATAATTTACCTTATATCATTGAGATAGGCGCTCGTATAGGTGGATCAGGTGTTTCCCATTTTATTGTTGAGCAAGGCACAGGAATTTCATTTGCAAAACTATGTATGAATGCCGCTTTAGCTGAAAAAAACTTAGACCTTCCCGATATACTCCCAGCTAAAAAAGTGGCGGCAAATTATATTATTCCTCTTCATGGGTATGGACGGTTTTCTGGATTTTCAGGTCTAGATAAGGTTGCACAGCATCCTCAAACCGCCAGAACTATCATTTTCTTTGAAACCAATCACATTTCACCACCTCCACCAGCATTTGGTGGATATCCTGGTTTTATTTTCTCTGTTCATAACTCAAACGAAGAAGCACGCAATTACCATAAATGGCTTGATGACATCTTAAGCATCATATGGCAAAACACTGATTTATAATGATAATTTATCTTTATTCATATTGAATAAGAACCCCGATATTGTAGGATTTTCTCATTTTAATCTGTTTATCAGATGGACAAATTTTTTAAAACATTTGAGAAATGCTATAGTAGATAAAAATAAATCAACATGATATTTTCATATTTATTAAAGCACATGGTACCATTATTAAAAAATTCTGCACAAACAATGGTTTTAATTCCGATAGTAGAACAAGACTTCGAAAATCACATTTATTATTTTTAAAAAGATTGCTTAAAAATGATAGCGCAATCCACCAGAAAAACGAACTCCAGAAAAACCAGCCTTGGTTAACCTATGCTGATAGCTAAGATCACTGTGAAGTGTAACTTTAGAAGAAAACTGTGAATTGACACCCAAGCCAACTTCTAAGGAAGAACCAAAAGAACTCAACTGAAAAACATCTTTAAAATGAACAAATTGTTCTTTACCAAAACAATGAGCAAGATGAATATTTCCATAAAAAGAAATGATACGATCCTTTTCAGAGGCTGTAAATGTTTTACTTAAACGCCCACCAACACGCATAAACCATTGATCTATTTTTTTCATCTCAACATCAAATCCATCAATATCACGAAACTTATCAAATTGAAGATGTTGATAAATAAGCTGAAGTTGCGGATCAAAAATAAGATCTTTATATCCTGTCATAGACACTTTACCAGCAGAAAACGACACGTTCAAAGGATTTGCTTTTAATGTCGCCGTCTTACCCCAAACACGGCTACGCACATCCCCTTTAAACAAACCATAAGATAAAAAACTATCTATATAAAAATCAGTGTAATGTTTCACACTAGCATATGCCGTAAATGACCATTTATTAAATGTACTCTTTTGACTTTGTTCCACGTTATGAGGTTGTAAGGAAAGCTTTCCATAGGTTCCCATAATCCCAAAAGATGTCGTACTATATGCACGCTCTATTGTTTTGAGCAAAATATCTGTTTTTATAGCGTTATAATCAACATGACCATCGTACCCATATTTAAGTGTAGAAAGATCTGAGACATAACGATAACTCCCACCATAACCGTGAACAGATAAAGCAAAGTTCCCTTCAACTTTTAATAATTTACGAGGAATAGACCGCCTAACTTGCAACTGCTTTTGTTGATGACTAATATCCATGAGCCCAACATGAAACAACGCATTTGGTAACAAAAGATAGGTCGGAACTTGTGGAACAACCTCTCTGACCTTTAACTCAGAAGGGGGAATAGCAGACACCTCTAAAGCAGGCTGAATATATTTACTTTCAAGGCGAAAATCCCAAAAATCTCCATCTCCTTCAACCAATCTTTGAGAAGTTTGTGCATTTCCAAGAGCAGAAGCTGGACCATAAGCATGAAGATAATATTGGTAAGGCAAACCCTCTAATGCGATATAAGCACGATTTAACTGAAAAGAATCCTCTGCCGCTTTTCCAGAAACCTGAATAAGTGAAATACTATGAGCATTTTCACCGGTTGCTATCTCACCCTGATTTCCTGCAACAAATTGCACATAAACTGTTGTTTTTCCAGAAACATCACCATGTATTAAAAGCCGATCAGTTTTTGTATTATCGAGCAAACCATCACTACTGAGATGCGTATTGAGATAAATATCTGCCCTATCTTGTGCACTATAAACTTCTTTTTCTCCCTTCCCAATATGAAGTGTCTGATACTCCTGAAACATTGGAGTCTCAAAAGCAATAAAACTATCAGAAACTTTCACAAATGAAATAGACGAACTTGTACGGTTTGCAACTTGCAAATCGATCTCTCTTCTTTTTGTCAAAAACCATTTTGATCCCCCTGTTAAATAAAGCTCAGCAATAGAATCATCGGCAACACGAGTCCCTCCTATCAATGAAGAAGAATTAGCCAAAACCGCTACACTTCCCCCCTTTTTAGCTGTTAATAATAAGTCACCAAAAATTTTTGTACCTTCTGTTACTCCAATATAAATACGACTGTTATGACTATGAACAGCTGTCCCATCTGGAACCTCAAAAATCGTCCTTTTCAAAAAGACAAGCCCCTGTTCATATGCATCATTTTCCTCATCCCTCTCAAAATACATACCATGTTTGTTACCTATTGCTTTAATTGTTGAATCTTCAATATTAACCCGCGAAATTAAAATATTTCCTTCCCTGCCGTTATTGGATGGCGTGTTAGAATCTTGTCCAACTGTTAAAACATGAACATCCGTAGAAATAATATTCGTATTTTTTACATAAACAGAACCCTGATGTTTTACATTGAAAACTGTATGTGTAATTTTTTCATTTGTATTTTCTTTGTCTTCTGTTTTTTGATATTTTGAAGCAATGGTAACACCATCTAAAGTCGCACTCCCCCCTCTCCCCACATAAAGCGCAGCAGCATCATTCACATCAATAAATCCACTTTTCATCTGAATACCCGCATCAGCCCTAACGAAAAGAGCACTCTCTTGACCGATACCCAAACCTTCCACTTTAATTTTTGTATTCGTTAACGTAACAGATGCTCCTCGCTTCTCTGCATAAGCAGCAATCTGAGAAGCCTCAATTGTTCCACGATTAACCTCAATCATTCCACTATCAGCTTTAAGACCTATTGATACATTTTTTAAAGCTGAATCGCTCAAAACAATTTTTCCCCCTCGTGATACAAAAACACCATAAATATCTTCTATACCCGCATTAGCTTCAACCTCTACACGCGTTGCCTGAATAACTGTATTTGGCTCCTGCACTACTATAGCAGCAGGTAACATGAGAGAACGATCCTCCCCATTCTTTTCTTTAACAGGCGCCGTGAATTTATATACTTTATCACTAATTGTATGCTTTGAACCATCACTGCATTCATAAGGTAATTTGTTTTTGTCACATGACAGTGATGTATATGAATGAGAATGTGCCTCAATATTTATATTTAACAAAAAAGAAAAAATAGCTGCTGTAAAAACGCACGAATACAAGTGATTGTTAGATACCTTGATTATCATTGTTTTTCAAAACTTTCTTTTTTCAACAAAAACAAAAAATGCTGGCAAAAAAATAAACCACAAATTAAACACAACAAGAATAAAACAAACAAAATTATTTTATTTTTTTTATGATAAAATCATAGCATTCAATAATATGTTTTGTGTTTTATGTAAAGAAAGAACAAAAAGTTTAAAAATACCATTTAGGATGAAAATCCCTTTAAAGAATGCATCTCAAAAACCGCTGGAAACTGCAATTACAAAAGGCCAAAAAACCAATCTTAAAAAAACGTGAAAAAATGCGAATTTTGAAGAGATATAATATTCAATTTATCTCACCACCGAAAAATAAAAATACAACAAAATGAGAATAACTTCTAAGATTAAACGATTAAAACGTTTTAATAAAACACAGCACAAAAAGATACAGTATACGAAATCTATAACCGCATCATCTCTTCAACTACAACAAAAAAACAAGAAATTGCACACTAATGTATAAGCTAATGTACACAATTTCTATATTAAAAATGCTAGATATCTAACAAAGAAATTTGAATAAATAAAAAACTTCTCCTAATACCCTATCATCAATGATTTGAATTAATAAATGTAATATTTTAGATCTTTTGATAAAATCTAAAACACAGTAAAACACTCACCATTCTGAACTTAAAAAACACCAAAATAAAATTTCATCAAAATTAGCTCTATGAAAGCTATCTGTTTATTATCGTTAAAGAAGATATTTTAGCAAAGCTATTATTTGACATTCTTTATATGGAATAAATTTCTCTAAACAACAACTCACTATCCTCCGCTAGCATCATCTGATAACAACACTATTGCCAATCTCGTAGCTGATGAATATAACTACATTAGAGAAAAAGAGCTATATCTCTCTTCTCCCGTTTAATATTTTTATTTAATTATTGCTTTAAAAATTAATGTTCTACTGTTGATGATCACTTGTGCAAAGCTTTTTTTATTTTCTGGCGCTTTTTATCATTTTCAAAACGTAACATCAAATCTCGCTCTTGTTGTGTCGAATTGGTTACACCAAAAGTATCATTGTCCATAACCTGCTGATACCCTGCTACCATTAAATTGACTAAAAATGAATCACTTCGCGGCGTTGATGAAAAATAGATTCCCTTTGAATCTTGTAATTTGTACCGATAACCTGCTTTAGTCATGCACTCATAAACTGCTGCAAAATCACTTGCACGCGAATCCATATTTTTAGAAGAAGCGTAGATTGGTTTCCAACCACATTTTGACAGTGCTTGTTGGACCATAGACTTACTGACACCAGACTTTTCCCATAATTCTAACGTCGATGGGGGAGGTTTGCTAATACACCCAGCAGAGCTTAATAAAATTATAGCAATCAATAATTTCAATGTTTTTTTCATTTCCCCCTCCGTCAATATTTACGATAGAAAGACTGATAAGTCTTCTAATATTTTCTCACACGCAAGATGACTTTTGTTAGCATATAGATATTGAAGAAACAATCCCACCCCCCATGCAAAAACAAGAATGGAAGGATTTTTGATTACAGCAGCCTCAATACTTAAGGTTGACATTCAGGTTGTTCTTTATGCTCTTGACAATGAGGACTATTCAAACGCCTCTCTACACTTCGCTGAGGAATAACTGCATCAGGCTGACAAATTGGAAGATTTTTATATTTCTCACACCACTTCATTCTTCCCAATTTATCTTGGAAACCTGCTTGGATCATACATGCATTCACAGACTCCTCAGCATTGAATTTCTCATCAGTACTTGTTTCTGTATCAAGACGACCATCAAGATGCTGTATTCCACATTCTAACAGAGCTTTTTTGATCTCAAGCTGATCAGCACCGGATTTTTCCCATGCATCTACAGCTGTTCGAGAAGGCTGCTCAGGGTAGCATCCAGCCATAACAAATAAGGTTATCCCGCTTAATAATTTTAAAATCTGCTTCATTTTCCTATCCTTGAGTAATTTTGATATTACGAAACAATCTATAAATTATTTTACATACTGTTTTTTATTTCCAAAACAATGATGAACATTATCAACCTATATTATTTTATCTTTCCGAAGATTATGCCATAATTATTATATCAAAAATACGGTAAAATTATTACTAAAATCATCTATCTATCAACGATATGCTTATAATTATTATCAATATTTTGATTACAACCAAAATAGATATTTTATATTATTGCGCCAACAGTTGTGGTACCCATAAATAAATAGCATTGACATGCTGAATTAAGCCCCCCGCGTACGGGTATGAGAAACATGAAGGTAGGGATTGTGATCGTCACAAACAGCAAGACTTAAGGTTTGCATTCAGGTGCATTTTTATATTTTTTACAAAAAGGGCTGTTCAAGCGCTTCTTGACACTGCGCCTCGGGATGACAGCGCCTGAACGACAAATCGGCAAGTTTTCGGCTCTAAAAGTATAACATGGCCCACCCGCTCTTGCTACCTCTTCATCTTTATAGCGGAAACCTGATTGAAGCATGCAAGCATAAATTGTTGCTTTTGCATTGATGCTCTGCTTTCTATTTTCTGGATCGACATCATAAGGAGTTGGCATACCACATTCTAACAAGCCTTTTCCTATCTCTGTAAAATCTGCTCCTGGCTTTTCCCACGCACTCAAATACCCTCCAGGAGTTTTATTAAACTGACATCCGGCTATACTCAATAGAGTTATCGCACTTAATAATTTTAAAGTTTGTTTCATTTTTTACTCCATGATTTAATTCAAGGCTTTTGTTCTAAATGAAATGTGCCATAAAACTTTTGGCATTTATAATCCACATCTCCAAGACAGGTATGGGAATTTATGGGATTTGTAGCCACTCTCTACCATTCTATCAAAAAGTTACTACCAGCAGGTATTGTCTCGTAGGTATAGCCATTACCGCCAATCCATCGGCTTACAAAGTCATATCTATACCCATCAAAAAACCTGTTTCATGCGTCTGTGAATGGCTGCTATGATGGTCTGTCATGCCAACAATCGTCATACTTTCCCCCATTACATTGATATCTTGACCAGAAATCAGATGAGAAGCAATAATCGTAGCATCTCATTGTACATCCATATCAACATTGCCTGTTGCCTCAAGGATAGAGAGAATTGTTGTTGTGTGTGTTCAGAGCTATTGGAAGATTTCTCGTGTAAAAAGCCACTTTCCGATGATTTTTTTTTGCTGGTTGTAGTGTTCTTGAGCGCATTTTATGGTAATATCGAATAATTTTTCACCGAAATACAGTTGCGGAGTGCATTTTGTCCGCCTCCACTTGTGATAAAAATTACTCTTGTATCAATATTAAAAAAATAAGTTTGATCCTTCCTCTTGTGAGAGCAATAAGAATCGTAAAACTGTCACACGTTCATTGTTCTCTTTAATTTACTCTTCTATGAAATTTTATTGTAATACCTTGCTGCTGTTTATTAAAGTTTTTGTAAAAACAATGATACAATGCCTCATGTAACTTTGTTATCCACTATTTTCTACCAACGCCAATCCTCTTTGAGAAAAAATACATAAAGAACTTTATCTTCGCTTCTAAAAGCAATATTAATTTTCTAAACAACAAAATTTAAACAACCAATTTTTTAAAGAGCTAAAAAACAATTCTTACAATAACTTCTTTCGTAAAACAGAACTTCATTAATACGTTTAGAAAAAGATATCTGCCTATAATCTTGTATCTGGTAAAATCTATTTGCGCTGTTAGGCATTTTAACCTGAAAGACTTATATTGATGGCACAGCTCACCATCAAAAAACGTCTAATATTTATATGATTTGGTCGTTACCGTAAGCAATGGCTCACAAAAACTTCCAAAGCAAAATAATAACGAGCAGATTTTTTCAATCTAGATTGTTCTAACCTTTAGAGAAAACAATCAAACACCTGTTCTCCTGATGACATCAGCTATTTGTTTTGAGTTTTTTCTCTATTCACATTTTATTCAGCTTCTTTTGCTTAAAATTATAAAGTTTAAGTACATAGAAACAAACAACAAGCCAAGCAATCCAACTAACACCTATAATTAAAACCGGTCGTGTCTCATCAAAATACCATAAGAGAATAAAAATAAAAACCATAAATAAAATAGAAAAAATCGACCCTATTGGCCAAAATGGAATGGGAAATTTTAAACCATTCTGTGCTTCTTTAGGCATCTTAATTCGCATAGAAAATTGTGAAAGTAGAATCATCATCCAAACAAAAACTGTCGCAAATGTTGCCATTGCGGCAATAAGAAAAAAAAGCTTTTCATGATAAAAATAATTAAGGACAGCACCAAGAAGAAAAATACCGAAGATCATCAAAATAACAAAAACTGGTATACCGTTTTTTGATAAATATTGAAACTTTTTTAAAGCATAACCTTCCTGCGATAAACCATGGATCATACGACAAGCACCATACATTCCACTATTCATTGCTGAAATAGCCGCTGTAACAACAACAATATTTAAAATATTTGCTGCATATGAAATCCCAAGATTTTCAAAAATGGATACAAAAGGGCTATCCATGAGACCAATCTCATTCCAAGGATAAAGAGACATTAAAATAGCTAACGTCATGACGTAAAAAAGCAAAATACGAACTGGAGTAGAATTAATTGCCTTTGAAATCGTTTGATGAGGGTTTTGAACTTCCATGACTGCCATGCCAATGATTTCTATGCCACCAAAAGCAAAAACAACAACACTAAAGCAAGCTAAAAAACCAAACCAACCATTGGGAAAAAGTCCACCATTTTTCCATAAATTATGAACAGTAACGGTAGAAAAATCTGCACCTTCACCCCACCCCCAAAAAATAATTGCTATTCCTAAAATAATCATCGCAATGATAGCGATAACTTTAATAGAAGATAGCCAAAACTCTAGTTCACCATAGACTTCTACAGCCGCTAAATTAATACCTGTGATGATTAATGTAATACTCAGTGCCCATACCCAAGGAGCAACATCAGGATACCAAAACCCCATATAAGTCGCAAAAGCTGTAATATCAGCCAAACCAACAAGAATCATCTCAAATACATATGTCCATCCCGTTAAAAAACCTGCTAATGGTGATATGTAATTTGCCGCATAACGAGCAAAAGAACCAGGCAATGGATTATGAAGTATCATCTCTCCTAGAGCCCGCATAACCATAAAAATAGCTAAACCAGCAATACAATAGGCAATCAAAACACTGGGACCCGCAAGCTTAATTGCCTGTGCAGACCCATAAAAAAGACCTGTTCCAATAGCAGAACCAAGAGCTAAAAAAATAACTTGGCGCTTACTCATACCCCGTTTCAGTTCATTTATTGCCATTTCTTTCCTTACTTTTTGAAATGCTGACAATCCACACCACGATAACAGCCCTATGATAAATAAAGCCTCATGTTTCTTTCACAAATATATTTCAAAAAACATCGAAGACCAGCCAGTCCAACACTTTGCTCTAAACAATGAAAAAATACTTTTATTGCGAATTATTCAGCTTTTATAGCCTACAATTTCGTATTATTTTATTCAAATAAAGTGATAATGAATTTTTTCACAATTGTCATTTAATTCATTTCGTATTCTCTAGTTTTTTACAGAGAAAATTAACCTTAATGTAATCTAAACTTTTAGGCTTCTATTTCGGTGCACTGAAATAGAAGCCTAAAAATTCATAACAAACACATTAACTATGCATACAATTAATTTTTTGTTACTTTAAGCAAACTTTCTTTGAGCCCATAAAACAAACTTTTTATGCCAATTGAATAGCTCAATCAATGATAATACGAATCTCGCAAGTCTTCAAAAGCATGAGAAAATTTATCTACAACCCATCTTTTAAGGACTCCAGCTGCCTTAACGACAAGCTTTCCAATGAAAAAAAAATATACGATAAAAAAAGCATCTTTGATTATTGGTCCGATGATAGCGTTCTCATTACCTCTGGGAATTTGCCCTGAGATAGCAATAAAATCTTTGTTTTTCGCTGAAATAAGAGGCTCTTTCTCTTGAGCCACTATCATAATGAAAACTTCCTCTTGAAAGCTAGCTCTCCTAAAATTTGCATGAATCTCAAGAATTTGAGAAAAAAAAAGAACTGTTATTGAAACACATAATTTAGCACTTTTAAACATTCTTTTCTCCTTTTTTATTTTAAATATCAAAAATGAACTATAAAATTCATAAAGTATTAAAAATAAGAAGAATATAAAATAAAAATTTTATTTTTACTTGATACAATACATATATTATAATTTATATTTATAAAAATACAATATCACGAATATATAATTCGTATATATTATTTAACTTATATTAAAATTTCTGATATAAATCAGAAAATATAGGTGCTTTAATTTTATAGTTTCTATAAAATAACAAAATATCTAGTTAACTACAAAAATCAGATATATACAGTAATAAATATATAATTTATTAAATAATTCAAATATAGCATTTCTCCTCTATATTTTCATATGAGGAAGTTTCAAAATTCAATATCCCCCCTTCAGCATTGACCTTAAAACAAATACTATTGAAAACTTAATGAAGGAAAAATTGTTTCTGGTAAAACAGATAATAAGTGCCCTTCACGCACAAGTATATGTGCTTGATGAAGATCTGGAGCCAGATAGCGATCTTCCTTAAGAGAAGCAACATTTTTTCGTAGACATTCCATAACAGATTGCAAAAAAGTACTTGTTTTTAAAGGTGCACGATATTCAATTCCTTGTGCTGCAACAAGCGTTTCAATACCAATAAGTGTAAAAAGATTTTCGCTCATGACCAATAACCGACGCGCTCCATGGCAAGCCATTGAAACATGATCTTCTTGATTGGCAGAAGTTGGGGTTGAATCAACGGAAGCAGGATGGGCCATTTGCTTATTTTCAGACATTAAAGCTGCCGCTGTTACTTCAGCAATCATAAAACCTGAATTAAGACCCGCATTATGTGCTAAAAAGGCTGGAAGTCCATAAGAAACTGCTGGATCAACCATAAGAGCAATACGCCGTTGAGAAATAGATCCTATTTCACATAAAGCAAGAGCAATCTGATCAGCAGCAAACGCTACAGGTTCAGCATGAAAATTCCCACCTGATACAACTTCACCATTCCTTAAAATCAATGGATTATCTGTAACAGCATTTGCTTCAATAATCAGTGTTTTTGCTGCTGCCAGCAAAATATCAAAACATGCCCCCATGACCTGTGGCTGGCAACGTATACAATAAGGATCTTGTACACGCTCATCCCCCTGTAAATGTGCTGCACGAATTTCTGAATCCTCTACAAGTTTTTCTAATGTTTTCGATACGGCAATCTGCCCATAATGTCCTCGTAAAATATGGATATCAGGATGAAATGGCGCCGTTGATCCCATGATAGCATCTGTCGTCAAAGCCCCTGCCAACAATCCACCACACAATGCCCGATAACCTCGAAAAAGACCAGCAAGTGCAAGGGCTGTTGAGGTTTGAGTCCCATTAATAAGAGCTAGACCTTCCTTTGCCTCTAAAATAATAGGGGACAATCCCGCTTTCTCTAATGCAACCGCCCCACTCATACGAATATTTTGAAAAAATGCTTCCCCTTCTCCCATCATAACAGCCGCCATGTGAGCAAGTGGAGCTAAATCACCTGAAGCACCAACAGACCCTTTTTCAGGGATGACAGGAATGACGCCTTTTGCAAGCATATTTTCCAGCAAATTTACCAATTCTAGACGAACTCCTGAAGCCCCTCTTCCTAAAGAGATAAGCTTTAAGCTCATTATCAAACGCACAATATTTTCAGCTAAAGGCTCTCCTACCCCACAACAATGGGACAAAATAAGGTTTCTCTGTAAAACAGCGACATCGTCCGCATCAATTTTAATGGAAGCCAACTTCCCAAAACCAGTATTAATACCGTACACAGGCTCACTTCCAGCAGCAATTTCAGCAATGCGCTGAGCCCCTTTCTCGATAGCTAAATGCGTGTCATTATGAAGTTTACTTACTTCACCATTAAAATAAATAGCTGCAAGCTCACTAAGCGTCACCTCGCTCGGTTTCAGTATAATAGTCATAATTTACTTTCTTTTTTTTATCAAAGTATAACGTTTAGCATTATTGATCCTTCTATAAAACAAAAAAAACTATAACGACTCTTTAAAGCGAGAATGCTTTCTTAAAGGTATTCCTTACAATGGAATTATTATCCAAAAGTAGAATAGTTGACGATAAATGAAAATGAAATATTGACAAACACAACCAAGGTCATGGATTTTAAAAATAGATAACGCATTAATTTATAATTATAATCTAGCATGATTCATATTAAATGAGAGAGCTGAATATCTTTAGACTCTCTCATTCCAAATCTGTGTATGTTGAATCAATCAAAACCATTCGCTTGCACGTCATAAGCGAAATTGGCGTATGGATAAACTGTACAAAAAAGGACTACTCCTCTTATGAGCCGTGTCAAGAGCTGTCACAACATTGGGAAATGACAAAGTGTGTGATGGTGCAGGCTTATTCTTTTATGAAGCGTAAAGATGGAGAACTCAATGGATTTATCATCAAGCTATTCCTACTAAACTTATAAAAATCTTAAATAGATAGCTGTCACAATCTATCATGATTGCAAAAATTAAACTCTATAGAAAATTAAAAAACTTATTCAACACATCACAACAGAGAAGAAATTGAGCTTATTTGCCACTTCTAAAATTGTATTTAAAGCGCCAGATTAAATCTTGAAAAACACATCTTCAATAAAACCACATAAGAATCGGCCTAACCCGTTATTTAAAATAGAAAATAAAAGAAGTTTTCTTATATCAAAAAAAATAATTAATATATTGTTTTATATTATATCTTTTAAACAGAGAAATGCTTCATATAGCATATTTATATTTTACTTTTTTGTTATACTGAATCTAAATTTAGAGATAATTTCAAAATGAGTTGTTTTTTTAAGGTTCTTCCAAGCCATTACCTTTTTTACTACAAATTTCTGATTATGATAATTTTTTGTACTTTTTCAGTTGTTTTTGTCAAAATTTATTAAAAACACTCTCATTTAATAACAAAAAACAATCATAAAAACAAAGAATTATCAAATATTTCTATTCAATCTACCTCTTTCCATTTTATAAAATAATCTGTTGTTAAACTGCAGTAAAGAAAGCGCTTCGATGCTATAATGCAGAGCATAAGTTTTCTATTTAAACTCTCTCATATTAAATGAACAATGAAAATCAGCGGTAATAAGATGTCAATGTGAATGCTGAAGAAGAAAAAACCTTTCTCTCTCAAAGTCTGACTTAATAAGGCGTTAATTTTCTGAATACCGCCCACTCTGATGTGTTAAAAGAGCAAAAGCAATCATCGATATCGGATTATCCTGCATACATATAGAGCTCACTTTGATACAAAAGCTCCAAATTGCCTTGCACTTCATATTTCTTTATCAATGCGACCAATTGCCGCAAATATTCTTCCCCATAGCAAGCAATAGCGCGTTGCACTTGCGTTGAAGAGCGGCTCATTCCAATAAAAGCTTCAGATGGGATCATCATCGTCCAATTGTGCGTATGAAAAGAAATCTTTTCTGTATCTACCCCAAAGCCATCACTCATTTCCTGTAAAAAATCAAAATTACGATAATAACGGGAATAATTTGGACTCATCTTCTCTAACAATGTCTCATAAGCCTCTAGAAATTCGCTATGCTTGAAATCACGATTATTTTGAATAACCGCCATGACACCATTGACCCGAAGTTGATCTGAAATAACGCGAAGCAATTTAGGGCGATCCATCCATTGAAATGCCTGCGCTGCAACGATAAGATCTACCTTGCCTATTTGAGGCAATAGATCTTCGGCTCGGCCCTGATACCACCGCACGTTCGGAAATTTTCTTCGTCCCTGCTTAATCATATCTTCCGATACATCAATAGCATGATATTGGTGCTCGTTGCCTAAAAATTTAACAATCCCCTCTAATGCGATGCCTGTCCCAGCGCCTATATCCACGATGGACAAATTCTTTTTGTTCTTAAAAGGAAAGAGCATGGTCTTAAATAAAGTAAGGGGATAGCGAGGACGATAGCGATTATAATCATCAGCCAATCCGTCAAATTTTTCACTTTGCTGTTGGACACTTTCTATCATAGAACTTTGTCTCTCCTTACAGTTGCTGATATACATAATTAAAAAGTCTTTTTATCCAATACGTTAAGCATAACTTCTAAAGGAAGAAAATAGGAACTGCCCTTACCTTCTATTTTTCTATAAAATTGATCCTTACATTTTTCTCTTTTCCAGTTATTATCTGCACATTTTGAAACCCAAAACTCCTACGAAAATAATATAATTTTCTGTAATAATAATTAATATGAATATTATTGATCTTTTATAAGATGACATCTATATTACTATTATTATTTTAATATCAACAAGTCACTTAAGCGTACCTAAAACGCAGAGAGATATCAATTTATTGATAAATACGCCTGTTTATAAATTTCAAAATACTTTCCACCAAGAAAAAAAACTCTATATAATACATAAAATATCTGTGGAGACATCTTTATGTTAAATGTACAAACTTCTTCAATGTTTAGAATATTAAAACGATTTTCAATTATTATTTTTTTGGTATGGTTAGTGCCATTTTTAAGTGGTTGCGGATTCAATGCGATACCAACAAATGAAGAAAAAGCACATGCAGCATGGAGTGAAGTGCTCAATCAATATCAACGTCGTACAGACCTCATCCCTAATCTTGTAGAAACAGTTAAAGCTTACGCAGCTCATGAACAAAGTGTTTTCACAAATGTAATTGAAGCACGTGCTAAAGCAACACAAGTCAACATTAATGCAGATATGTTGAATAATCCAGAAATTATGCAGCAATATCTCAAAAATCAAGCAAATTTATCAAGTGCACTTTCGCGACTTATGGCTGTTGTTGAAAACTATCCGGATCTTAAAGCAAACCAAAACTTTCTTGCTCTTCAATCACAATTAGAAGGAACAGAAAACCGTATTTCCGTTGCGCGCCGCGATTATATTGAAACAGTACGTGCCTACAATACTGCACTCAAAACAATGCCGACGATGATTTGGGCAAAATTATGGTTTCATGATGCTAAACCTATGCCAACTTTTACCATCGATACTGATAGCCAACAAACACCAAAGGTTAATTTTAATTAATGAAATCATTTCGATACTCTTTGCAACGTATTGTATTTCCAAAATTATGGGCTTTTATCTGCTCTCTGTATTTAGTTGCTGCATTGGGAAGTATCGCTTGTTCGCAAATAAAATTTCCTCATTTAACAGGTTATGTTAATGATGTGGCTCATTTGCTCGATAATGCAACCAAGGAAGACTTAACAAAAAAACTGGCAGCACTCGAAGAGAAAACGGGAGATCAAATTGTTCTTGTAACACTCCCTACTCTTTCGGGCAATGATATAGAAACGTACAGCAATTCTCTTTTTCGTACATGGGGATTAGGCCAAAAGAAGATCAATAATGGTGTATTACTGGTCATTGCACCGAATGAACGCACAGCACGTATCGAAGTTGGATATGGTTTGGAAGGAGAGCTAACAGATGCTCTTTCCTCTGTCATTATTAATAGCTTCATGATTCCTAATTTTCGCGAAGGAAATTATCAAAAAGGAATTGCTGAAGCAGTTGATGCAATTATCAAAGTTATTACAGAAAGTGATTCTGATTTTACTTTTCGCATCAAAGAAAAAGCTAAAATCGTTGAAGAACAACGTAAACAAGCTGAAAAAGAAGAAATGGTAATCAATGCAATTATGTTTTTAGCCTTTTTTATAATGTTTGGTCTTCCTATTCTTGCAATGATTTTTGGTAAAAAAGTGGGGCCACAAAAGTATCTCTGGCTGGGGATCATCTTCACACCTTGGTTTCTTAACTTAAGTGCCGGTGGCAGATATCCTGGTGGAAGGTTCGGAGGTCCTCGAGGTGGAGGGGGATTTAGGGGTGGTGGTGGATCATCAGGTGGTGGCGGTGCAACAGGAAGATGGTAAAAGGAACGTGGATTTTTAAGCGTAGCAAATCTTCTTAAGATAAAATTTTATGAACGTATTCTCTTTTATTCAACAATTCTATACCTTACTCTGTAATCACTTTTATTGATTACAATACAAACTCAAACATCAAGATAAATATTACCCATGACATGTGAATTGAAACATACAGATCGTAATCACTTATCACATCATTTTAATGCAATTCTAGAAAATCCACCCGTCGAATGGAAGATAAGTGATCATCTAGTTGAGTATCCTGAAGCTCTGCGTTATATGCAAGAACGTGTAGAAAAAATTCTTGCAAAAACCGCGCATGAACAAGTTTGGCTTCTTGAACACCCTTCCCTTTATACAGCGGGAACGAGTGCAAATAAAAAAGATCTTTTGGCACCTAATTTATTCCCTGTTTATGAAGCAGGACGTGGAGGTGAATTTACATATCACGGTCCAGGACAGCGTATTGCTTATATCATGCTTGATCTTAAACGCCGAAAACAAGACATTCGTGCTTTCATTAGTGCATTAGAAGAATGGATCATACAGATGCTTGCCAACTTTAATATTAAAGGCGAACGACGAGAAGATCGCGTTGGTGTCTGGATTAAACAGCCTCATTGCCCATCAAAACAAAATGATCTTTCTTCTGAAAATAAAATTGCAGCTATTGGCATTCGAGTGCGCAAATGGATAAGTTTTCATGGAGTTTCTATCAATGTTAATCCTAATTTAGCCCATTATTCAGGAATTGTTCCTTGTGGAATTACAAACCACGGTGTAACAAGCTTTCTTGATCTAGGTTGCCCTGTAGCAATGCATGATATTGATATTGCTCTCAAACACGCTTTTGAAAAAATTTTTGGTCCAACAATCGATGTTTCCTAAGTGCATTGATTTTTAAATAAAAAACAGGCATAAAATTATTTTAATAAATATTTGATTTTATGAGGTGGATAGTTAAACGCTATGAGCGATAACAAAAAGGATCTTTTTAGTGTTTTAAATAAAGCCCAATCTCGGGTAAATACAAAAGAAAACACTCTGCAGTCTCCAATGAAATCAAACGCGATGATTTCAAGAAAAAGTGCAAAAGATACGCAAGAAGATGACTATAATGCCCTCTCTATTCGAGTTCTTGAGGGTTTAGAGCCGGTACGTTTACGCCCTGGAATGTATATTGGTGGAACAGACAGTAAAGCGCTTCATCATTTATTTGCCGAAATTATTGATAACGCGATGGATGAAGCTGTTGCGGGTTATGCAGATTCTATTGAGGTCTCATTAGATAGGAATGGTTATATAACCGTTACAGATAATGGACGCGGTATTCCTGTCGAAAATCATCCTCAAATGCCCGAGAAATCGACTCTTGAAGTTATTATGACACAACTCCACTCAGGGGGAAAATTTGATGGAAAAGCTTATCAAACTGCTGGTGGACTTCATGGAGTAGGAATTTCTGTCGTCAATGCTCTTTCTGATGATATGGAAGTTGAAGTTGCCCGAGAACGAAAACTTTACCGCCAACGTTTCTCACGTGGTATTCCTCAATCTGGATTGGAAGATCTGGGAGATGTTTATAATCGTCGTGGTACGCGCGTTCGTTTTCATCCTGATCATGAAATTTTTGGTGAAAAAGCAGCTTTTGATCCAGAAAAAATCTATAAGATGACATGCTCCAAAGCCTATCTTTTTGGTGGCGTAAAAATTCGCTGGTCTTGCGATCCCGTCATACTTGAAGGCGCAAAAAATATTCCTGAAAAAGCTGTTTTTCATTTTCCCGATGGGCTTAAAGACTATTTACTTTCGTCACTAAAAGATGAATATCGAGTAACGTCAGAAATTTTTTCTGGCAAAACACAACACAATAATGGCCATGGCTCCGTTGAGTGGGCTATCGCTTGGCATGGTGGTGATTCTTGTGTGCAATCTTATTGCAATACGATTCCTACAGGAGAAGGCGGAACACATGAAATAGGATTACGTCAAGCTCTTTTGCGTGGATTGAAATCCTACGCTGAGTTAATAGGAAACAAGCGCGCAACGATTATTACGTCTGACGATATTATGATTTCAACAGCCGCAATACTTTCAGTCTTTATCAGTAACCCTGAATTTGTTGGACAAACAAAAGATCGATTAGCAACCATTGAAGCACAGCGTATCGTTGAGAATGCAATCCGCGATCCTTTTGATCATTGGTTAGCAAATTCCCCACAAGAAGCAACAAAACTTCTCGATTGGGTTATCGAACGTGCTGAAGAACGTATTAGACGACGCCAAGATAGAGAAATAAGTCGAAAAACTGCTGTCCGTAAATTACGTCTGCCCGGTAAACTTGCAGATTGTAGCCAAAACCATGCTTTGGGTGCTGAACTATTCATTGTTGAAGGGGATTCTGCAGGAGGATCTGCTAAACAAGCAAGAAATAGAGCAAACCAAGCAATTTTACCTCTTCGTGGTAAAATCTTAAATGTCGCCAGTGCTGCACATGAAAAAATGAACTCAAGCCAAACAATTAGCGATCTTATCCTTGCTCTTGGATGTGGAACACGCTCCAAGTATCGTGAAAAAGATCTCAGATATGAACGTATTATCATCATGACAGATGCTGATGTTGATGGTGCTCATATTGCGTCACTGCTCATTACCTTCTTCTTTCAAGAAATGCCTGACCTTATTCATCAGGGACATTTATATCTTGCCGTCCCTCCCCTTTATAGAATATCGCAAGGAGGAAAAGTTGCTTATGCTCGTGACGACATTCATAAGGATGAATTGCTCAAAACTGAATTTACTGGAAAAGCTAAAATCGAAATCGGGCGTTTTAAAGGGCTGGGTGAAATGCGCGCAGAACAACTTAAAGAAACGACTATGCATCCTCAAAAACGTACATTGCTTCGTGTTTCTATTGATGCCGTGGAAATGCAAGAAACGAAAAAGACTGTAGAAAGTCTCATGGGAACAAAACCAGAAGCACGATTTCGTTTCATACAAGAAAATTCTACTTTTGCTTCTAATCTAGACATCTAATGTAAAAAATATCCATTTCAAACCACTGCAGCTGCGTCAATCACGCGCAGTTGCGGATTGATCGTTCCATTCCAATAATTCAAACTAAGATGACCAGCTAAATGAATCATTTCACCAATATTTTCAAAAAGAAAATCACCTAGCGATGTCCCTACAGCACGAAAAGCTATTCCTTGTAGTTTTTTTCCTTCAACATTAGATACAATGAGGCGAAGATGTCCTTTACCAACTTCAGATAGATTCACCAGTCGATGAGAGGGAAGAACAAAAACAGGTGTTGCATTCCCTGCCCCAAATGGCCCTGCTTTTTCAAGCAATTCAAACAGCGCTTCATTAACACCAGAAGCAGAAAGAGAACCATCTATACTAAGAGATTTTTTTGCACGCAACTGTGAAACCATTAAAGAAACTTTTTCTTCTAGCCATTTTCGAAAAATTTCAATTTTTGTTGATTGAATTGTAATTCCTGCTGCCATACTATGTCCCCCTCCTTTTTCTAATAAATTTAATGTAACAGCTTCACGAACGAGTGCTCCTAAATCTATACCATTAATTGAGCGTCCCGACCCTACGCCATTTCCATCTTCTTTCAAAGCAATAGCAAAAACAGGGCAAAAAAAACGCTCTTTAAGGCGGGAAGCAAGAATACCAATAATTCCCGGATGCCATTCTTTATGAGAAATTACAAGTGACAATGGTATTTCTTGATCTTGATAAAGAGAAGAAATGTAAGATTCCGCTTGTGCTAATTGAATGTTCTCCATTTCTTGGCGTTCTTGATTAAGCCGATCTAATTGTTCTGCTATTCTGTCCGCTTCATCTTTATTCTCACAGCTAAGCAAACGTGCTCCCAAAGCTTGATCACCAATGCGCCCTCCTGCATTAATTCTAGGACCTAATAAAAAGCCTAAATGAAAACTATTAAGCGGCTCCCCTATTCGTGCAACCTTTGTTAAAGCTGTTATTCCTAGATTATGCATAGAACGAGCAACTTGAAGCCCTTTTAACACAAAAGCACGGTTAACCCCCTGTAATGGAACGACATCACATATGGTTGCCAATGCAACAAGATCAAGCATACTTAAAAGATCAGGCAGCGGTCCTTGGAATTGTTTTTTCCGCAGCAAATGATGAACCCAAGCTAACGTAACAAAAACAACGCCAGCTGCACATAAATGCCCCTGTTTAGAAAAATCATCAGGACGATTAGGATTGACAAGAGCAACAGCTTCTTGATGAATCTCTGACATTTGATGATGATCTAAAATCACAACATCAGCACCAGCAAGCCTCGCTGCTTTTACGGCATCAGGACTGTTTGCACCACAATCAACAGTGATGATTAACCGAGCGCCTTCTTGCACAAGCATCCTCATTGCTTGTTCATTCGGACCATAACCTTCAACAATACGATCAGGAATATAAATTTTGACTTCAATACCAAAATAACGAAAAAAACGTGCTATGAGTGCCGATGAACAAGCACCATCAACATCATAATCACCAAACACAGCAACCTGTTCTTGATTGAGAAGAGCCTTAACAATGCGCTCTGCAGCGCATTGCATATCCCTAAAACTTTCTGGATCAGGCATAAGCGTACGTAATGTTGGATTAATAAAAGCAACAGCCTCAGCTTCATCCACATCTCTTGCTGAAAGTACTCGAGCTAACTGATCTGGAAAGCCAAATTTTTGAGAAATAGCGCGCGCGTTATTTATCCCTTGAACATCAAGGGCATCTAACCAAGCTTGACCACAAGCAGAAGATTCAACATTGAGAAAATAACGAGACCACTGCATTATTTCTTATTTTATAATGAAGAACGATAAAAGACAATCATGCGTTAAAGATAAAATAGTCTTTTGCAACATTCATTTTAAGTTTAAATGGTCTACAAACTTCTTTTAATGGGGTATTATAATACCTTTCTTGTAACATATTGTTTTATAAAGTTTTTATTTTCTCTTGACGTCAATCAAAAGACATTATATCAGAGCAAGTAGTATGCGTTAAATATTTCGCTATGGTAACAATTTTCAACGCAAAACAGTAAAAATTCCCTTATATTAAAAGGGTTCTAATAAAGGATACTTCTATGGCAACTTTTTCACAAAAGCCAACTGAAGTGGTGAAAAAATGGGTTATTATTGACGCAGAAAACCTTGTTTTAGGTCGTCTTGCCACATTTGTTGCTAACCGCTTACGTGGCAAACATAAAGCTACATTTACTCCACATGTTGATGATGGTGACAACGTTATTGTCATTAATGCAGATAAAATAGCTCTCACTGGCAAAAAATATACGGATAAAAAATATTATTGGCATACCGGCTATATTGGTGGAATCAAACAACGTACAGCACGTCAACTTCTTGAGGGGCGTTTTCCCGAACGCGTTATTGAAAAAGCGGTAGAGCGTATGATTCCTCGAGGGCCCCTTGGTCGCCGTCAATTGAAGAATCTACGTGTTTACGCTGGAAGCCAACATCCACATGAAGCACAACAGCCTGAATCTCTTGACGTTGGTGCTTTAAACCGCAAAAACAAAAGGATTGCTTGATTATGGCTGAAATTAATTCTCTTTCTGAGCTTAGCATAGTAACAAGTATTACAGAAACACATGAAAATGTTGTTCCTGTTCACGTGCAGAAGCTTGATTCACAAGGACGTGCTTACGCAACAGGAAAGCGTAAAGACGCTGTTGCGCGTGTATGGATTAAACCAGGTTCTGGAAAAATCACGATCAACAATAAGGAATTTGACAAATATTTTGCTCGTCCTGTTCTTAGAATGATTCTTCGTCAACCAATTGTTGCAACAAATAGGGATACCCAGTTTGATATTATTGCAACCGTTGCAGGCGGTGGTCTTTCTGGACAAGCCGGTGCAGTGCGCCATGGCATTTCCAAAGCTTTAACCTATTACGAACCAGAACTTCGCTCAATCTTGAAAAAAGGTGGGTTTCTTACCCGTGATAGCCGTGTTGTTGAACGTAAAAAGTACGGTAAAGCAAAAGCACGTCGTTCTTTCCAATTCTCAAAGCGTTAATTTCAATTTTTGCAATGCATAAAGCCTCGGACAAAAACGGGGCTTTTTCCCCTACTAAAACAAACTTTTAGATGAATGTAGGAACAAATCTATACCGATTAGAAAAAACAAGAATGCAAAACAACTTCTTCTCTTAAGATAAAAGGCAAGAAAAATAGACCGAAAAAATTCAAAACTTCAGTTTCAATTTTTAAAATCTGTTTTACTAACTTGTAATATATCCACGTGCTGAAGCACGAAAATATTTACGCGACAACTTTAGCAATCTTATAAGCTTTTCAATGCTTTTTCTATCACCACTTAACAAGTTTTAGTCCAAGAAATGCTTTACCATTGTGATAAAATGAGGGACAGAAATAGGCTTTGACATATATTCTTCACATCCACTGGCACGAATTCGCTCCTCATCGCCTTTCATAGCAAAAGCTGTTACAGCAACAACGGGGATTGATCGAAGTTCTTCATCTTCTTTTAATTGTTTAATAACATCTATTCCAGAGACCTCTGGCAACTGGATATCCACAAGGATAAGAGATGGCATTGATGAACGCGCCAAATCTAATGCCATAAGACCATTACGCGTTTCAACGGTTTCATAACCACTCGCTTCTACAAGATCGCGAAATAACTTCATATTAAGCTCATTATCTTCCACGATCATGACTTTTTTTGACATTCGTATAACTCCACCCTTCTCAGATAAAATAGAGAAATAGAAATGAATCCACATTCTCTTTGCTTAAGATAAAATGATAAAATGAATTGTAAACCACAAAGAGATTAAAAGATTCCAATAAAAGCATTTTTGCAAATATTTGTAAGACGCATCGCTATACTTATTCAGTTCATCAACATAAAACCCACAAATAGTCGTAAGATTGTGTGACCTTGTATTTTTTGAGTTGATATACAAAGTTTATGGATATCTCAATTAATGCATTCGCGTTTTCATCATAAAAAAATATCAACCACAAACTTAGCTAAAATGCGCATTTTGAAGAGGAAAAAATTTAAGTAAATTTAAAAAGCAACTGATTAGCTGAATTTAATGTACCATATACTGGCATCCACAAAACAATATCTTAATGATATAAAAAGATAAACTTATCAATGTCATTAAGATTAAAAAAAATAAATAAACCGTGATTAAATATCACG
The DNA here is from genome assembly GCF_042196845.1 of Bartonella sp. AA9NXGY. Lineage (NCBI taxonomy): Bacteria > Pseudomonadati > Pseudomonadota > Alphaproteobacteria > Hyphomicrobiales > Bartonellaceae > Bartonella > Bartonella sp. AA9NXGY. The sequence continues at coordinate 32,818 of NZ_JBHIRB010000003.1, read as the reverse complement.
ATTTATTTAATATAAAACATTCAATAACAGCATAATTCAAATTTGATCAAGGATAATATCTTTTAATTCAAAGCCCATGAACTATGAGCAAAAGCATCGAATGTTCTTCCACCTGTCTCTCTGTTAGGACTGGGCGGCTTTCTAGTAAAGAAATATACAAAATATGCGATTAAAGCAAAAATCGCTGTCTCCATCCCCATTAAACCCGCGACTTTTTGGACATTTTTCTCACCCCCTTGTCCTCCAAACTGGCTAATAACCATATCGACAGCTTTAATAACTCTATTTTCCTGTGTCATTACAGAAATAAAACCAGCATTTTGAAATCTACCATTTAAAGAATCAGCATTGGCTCTTAAAATCTGTGAAAAGAAAATCGCTACTGCAACAAAACATACTATACAATGCTTGAATATTTTCATCATAACCACCTAATTACAATATTTAGTAAAATAAATTTTCTTTACCGCCCCCTCTAAATAGAAAACATTCCGTTATCTATCTATAAAGTATATTTATTTTCTGATAATAAAAATATAATACAAAATTCAATTAATAATTTTATTTTAATTGTTATTTTTATATTATATTACACTTACAATATTCCGTTACATGTTTATTTAACGATTGTCAATTATTTTATTTGTACTTTACATTTAGTAATTTAAATATAAAAATATATTAAAATAAAGTTATTTTATTGTTTTTATTATAAATTTAGCTTTATTATCATAAATATTATTATGATTTTATAATATAAAAAATATCAATGTGTTGTTTTTTTAGTTACACGCAATGTTTTTATTTTTTGTATAATATATTAAAATAAATATTTTTATAAAATATTTTTCCTTAGTATAGATTGAGAAAAAATATTTGCCCCAGCTACAATTAGCGTAAGAACCAGCTTAACTCTTTGATTGAAAAAGCTAAATTAGATAAGATAAGGGATAACTTTGGTGAATGCGCTAAATCTAATGCCATAAGCTATTACACATTTCAACGTTTTCACAGCCATGCGTTTCTACCAGAACATGGAATAATTTTAATAAAGTTCATTGTCTTCCACAATTATAACTTTCTAACATTAATATAATTCCACGACTTTAAGATAAAATAGAGAAATAAAAATGAGTCCACCTTTTTTCTAACCAAGATAAAATGATTAAAATATAAATCATAAAAAATTTAATAATGTCCAATAAAAGCATTTTTGCACAAACCTTTGTAATGCTAATCGTTATACTTCTTCAGTTTATCAAAATGATAATCTAGAATAGCCATAAAATTATATGATCGTATATTTTTTGAGTTAATACGAAAAATTTATGGATATTTAAATCAGCTCATGCCCCTTTTCATCTTAGAAAAGATATCAATCACGAAAATTAACATAGATATATATATTTTGGAAAAAAATTTAAATAACGTTGATATGGATAGATTATTTGCTAGCAAACAATCTTCTCTATTAAATCAGAGTGTTCACTACTGTGATATTGTAATCTCAATCACGACAACACTTCAATAACAGACTAAAATATAGATTCACTATAAGCTTAAAATAAAAATTTTGGAATTGATCATACATACAATGAATGAACCGTAAAATACAAAAGTAATCATAACACTAGAAAATGAAAAAGCTTATCACTCTTGTTCACTATTCCTTCCTCTCTCATTTTTTCTGTGTTATTTTTAAAGTCTTGTAAAAGATATGAATTACATGCAAAAAAAATTAGCCCTTTGTAATCTCTACGCCATCAATCACATTAGTTTTATTAATGATAAGCAATAACATTTGTATAGCTCTAAGCTTAGAGAGCAAAACCAGATTAAAGTATCATTTTTATTTATTGTAAAAGAGGATGTAAAACTCCATTTTTCTCTTATCATTGTTAAGAAAAATTGAAAAGTGAACTTATTAATATTTAAAAAATAGAAAATAATTTTTTACAAAATAATATCTTATTTAATTAATTTTTAAAATAACCTATTTAAAATAATATAAATATATTATGTTTATATTGTATGTGTTTAAATTGTATATTTTTAATTAAATAATATTATTTACAATAACACTAAAATATTACATAATAATTATCTTTATATTAAATAAAATCATAACATAAAATAAGAAATTCACAATAAAATTAAGTATAATTCTCTTAGTTTACAAGAACAATAAAGAAATATATTTAATTATGTTATTGAACTCAGTTGCGTTGCCATCGTTTTTTCCTGCTTTGCTTAGTGGATCCTTTTATTTCCAAGCAATTATTAACTGAATTTTGACTGCTCAGCATGCTGAAAAATCTCTATGTGATTGTTTTCTTGATAATTGCTATCATGTTGTTTAACGCAGCTCTTAGCTTTCTATCGGGCAACTTAAAAGCTTTATTCTGTCAATTTTCTTATTGTTTAAGCAAAAACTCATCCACGTAATAATATATTGAATGCAGCAACAAAATCCGTACGAATAACCACATTCTGCACATATAAAAATTACCCATCTTTGACAATTTTTTAGCACTATAAATGCAACAAAAATAAATTTTGCTCAGATGAGAAAGCACTACTAATATTGTACACCATCTTACCATTGGCTTGTGTCATCAAGCAGCCATCTAAACTCAAACTAATCTAAAACCAAGAAATTTAATTCTCTGATTTTTATTGTAAATTCTTTGCTCATAGCTATAGAAATACAACCGATTTTATGCATGAATATGTCTAATAAAAAATCCTCATGTGTAAATTTTACATGCCTTATACCGCCAGCATAAATAACGATATTTTACAGTACGATAGAATTTTCACTCAATTTTTTATTTTTATAATCATGATGATTTTTATATCATCCCCCTAATCCATTAAATTTACAAATTGTTTTCTTATAACTTATGAAAGTCATGACCATGGAAAGAAAAGCGCTCAACAGAACATATCCAATATTCCATTCGCCTTTACCAAGCAACAATGACACAGGCAAGGAAGCAGAAAAAGCCATGGGAAGCATAAACAAAAGCCATTTTACGATGCTTAAAGGATAAATTCCTATTGGCACAAATGAAAGCTCGTAAATCATTTCATGAAAATATTCGACAGGCATCTTACGGCTAATAATAAATGTTACAAAATTAAACATCATGAAAAAACAAATATTGACAATAAAAACACAAAATATTGCAACAATAAAAGAGATCCATCTTAGCTTAAGATCGGATATATTCGGTAATGATACAAATAAATAGGCACTAACATAAAGAACAAAGAGCTTGATCAGATTAAGAGGTTTACACCAACCAAATAACATCAACAACCAGATTGAAACGGGCTTTATCAAGTATGGTTCAATTTTACCATCCGCTACTTTTTCAAAAAACGTTTCAATAGAATTAGTAAAAATATTCAAAAATATTCCAAGTAAAACAAAGACAACAAAGATAAAATGGATTTCATCTCTGCTATAGTTACCGATCTTTCCTGAAAAAGAAGATATTCTATCAATAAATATGAATTGAATAAAATAATAGCATAGAGAAAGAATAAACTCCCCAGCCAAATTCTTACCATAAACAATCTGTCGGCGGATATTCAAACTGATAAAATGAAGGATTATTTTCATCTCAACCACCCGCTCCATTATATGCTTTCATCCCTTTATTCCAAGCAATATAAATTAAGAATAAAAAACACAAAATATAAGTAAAACTTCCGAAAATAAACTGCTGAAACAACGCTAAATTTTGCGTCGCGAAAAACTCGGCAGGAGCGGATATCATGAAACGATAAGGATTAAATTGCATAAGCGGAATAAGCCACACCGGCCAAAAAGATGGTGGTAAAAGAACACCACCAAGAAGCGTTGAACTGAGAATACTGAAAGAGAGTAATATATTGTACTCAATCACCCAAAAGCTTAATAGGGCAATTCCAAAAGAGAGTAAAAAACAAAGCAATTGTGATAGAATAACAACCAGAAAAAAGAACAGAAAAGCGATGACCAATCCCAGAATATTTTCATAGGATAAAACAAGCTTAACAACAAAAAGAGCCAATAACGGGATGCTATATAATACACTCTCCCCTAAAAAAGTAAAAAGCATTTGTGTCATATAACTAAAGGGCTTTGTAAGATATACTTCTAATTGACCTTCTTTAACATGATGAGAGAAAAACTTAATCACATTATAACCATTATTTAAGCGACCTAGGACTAAAGCAAAAGCATAATAATACATCATATCATAAAAGCTAAAGCCATTGATGGTGTTGCCCGTATCAGAGAAAAGTGCATTCCATAATAGCAGTTGAATAACAAATGGCGAAAGTGTCCCAATGATAATATCGGTAAAAAACATTGCTCTATCACTTAGAACAGTGAGTAATCCATTCTTGGCAAAAAGAAACATACCAAAGCAGTGCTTAGATAAATTCTTTAAATTTAACACGGAGCATCTCTTCAAGCGAGGGAGTGGATACAGAGAACGTACAGTTCAATTCGGTTGTAATTTCACGTACAAAACGCGCAAAATCCTCACGGGGCAGCGAAACCTCCAGCGAGCATTCTTCAGCGTTAAAGTGCTTATCTTTTAAAGGAGTAGATAATTTCAACGCAATCTCATCAATTTTTTCTACAACAGCTGAAGGTGCAGCCATGTGTTCACAAAAAAGTGTCATTCTCACCAAAGAAGGAATGACATTTTTAAGCGCATGAAGATTACCATGAAACTGTTTCTTTCCTTTATGCAAAAGAATAATATCATCGACGTATCCATCAATATCTCCCATATCATGACTTGTAATGATATACCCAGTGCCACGCTCCTTTTTCAGTTTTTTAAGAAGCTCCCTGATTTCATGCTTAGATGTAATATCAAGACCAATACTTGGCTCATCGAGAAACAACAGTTTAGGTCTAAAGGAGAGATTAAATGCCAATTCACTTTTCACTCTCTCACCCAGACTAAGCATCCGCACTGGCTTATCCATAATATGCTCAAGGCCCAGTAACTCAGCGATCTCTTTAAGATCACGGGTAAAAGAGGCGCGTTCAAGACCATATAATGGTTGAACCATATCCAAACTGTAGCGTAAGGGCAAATCCCACCATAAACAATTCTTGTGACCAAAGACCACACCCAAAGACTTGAACAGATTTTTCTTCGCTTTATAAGGATCAACACCAAGGACTTTAACACATCCCTCATCAGCGTATTGTATACCAGAAAGTATTTTAATCAGTGTCGATTTACCCGCTCCGTTAGGGCCAAGAATTGCTAACGATTGCCCTGAAAAGAGGGTGAAACTCATATCTTTTAACACATGATGATTTGTATAAACCGGCTTGAAGAGAGAAAACACCTTGTTTTTAAAACCAATTCCTCTGTCAATGTTGCGATATATTTTTGAGACGTTATTAACGTCAATCAATAATGATCCCATCAGTCACTCCTAATTTCAACTTATCTCCCCTTTGAATGTTCCCATAATAAATATCTGTTTTGTTCACTAGAAAAAACAAAAGTGTTCAAGCCCTCCCTAGAGCAATAAAACGCGCCTGACGTTTTATCTCCAATTTTTTGTCTAGATATTTTTTTAATGTGATGAGTTCACTTCAATGAAGCATTAAGATACTAAAAACTTATTTCTTCTTTTATGAAAGATGATCTTTTGGATAAACTAAGTAAGTAGAAAAATAATTGCTCATTAAAAAGAGAACTTTGCTAAGAAGGCTTCATTGTGTAAGTAAAGCATAAATCTATACTATAAGCATATCAAACCACATTTATAACAGAACAAACTTCCTTGACAACAGGATTTTTTTGAGAGTCTACTTTTCCTAAGCATTACTATAAAATGCCTTCATTATTCCCCATAAAAAACTAAAATCGCTTTCTCTATTTTAGTAAATATCTTTCAGATTTTATCTAACTCATCTCCCTCAACAGACACGCCTTCCCAATATATGACCTCTATAGATAATTCAAAGAAGCAGCTTCATAAACTCAGATTATTAAATGATACACCATATCCAAAAAATAACAATACAATCAATATGGATAAAGAGCTGTAGAAAGAAAGCCATGATATTCGAAAATTTCATCACTCAAAAACATAATTTTCTCATAGCGATTGACTTATCAAAAACTTCCTTCAAATGATGCCCTATTCATCTTATTAAATTTATAGACAAAATTTTATATCAATCAAAAAGAACAAATGAAGTTTCTTTACTCTGTTTCAGCATCACTCTCATTAAAAGACAAAAGATTAAAACTTTGAACCATATGAGGTGGTAAAGGTGCAACAATGTCCAATATTCCTCCTGAAGGATGAGGAATACGAATACGACGTGCATGAAGATGAAGACGATTTTGAATTCCTCCTGGTAATGTCCAATTACTATCAGAAAAAAAATACTTTGTATCGCCAATGATAGGATGATCCATATGGGCAGCATGCACACGAAGCTGATGTGTTCTCCCTGTATAGGGTTCCATTTCAAGCCACGAAAGAGCCCGCCCTCGTGTATCTAAAACGCGATAGTAGGAAACCGCATGATGTGAATCTGGCTCCCCATGTTCACAAACACGCATTTTGTCACCTTGTGCAGTCATTTCCTTAACCATCCACGTTGAAATTTTGTCCTGCTTTTTTTTAGGCACGCCACGAACCAACGCCCAATAAGTCTTTTTTGTTTCTCGCGCTCTAAAAGCAGCTGTTAAGGACTGAGCAGCTCCCCTTGATCGTGCAACAATAAGCACCCCCGACGTCTCACGATCAAGACGATGAACCAAACGCGGCTTTTCACCTTTTTTATTGCGCCATACCTCAAGCATACTATCCATATGACGTGTTAAACCAGAGCCTCCTTGGACAGCCAACCCAGCGGGTTTATTAAAAACAAATACCTTTGGATCTTCATAAAGCAGCATTTTTTTCAAAACGGTCCCATCATCCTGCCCACGAAGTGTTTTATCCGTTATTGAAAAATTTTCCTTGTCATTAATAGGGAGAGGTGGAATACGAACAGCCTGTCCTATACAAAGACGCGTATCGGCTTTAACACGTCCACCATCAACCCGTATCTGACCAGAACGCAACAATTTTTGCAAAGCTCCAAAACCAAGTCCTGGATAATGCACTTTAAACCAACGATCTAAGCGCATTCCATCTTCATCTGCCTCAACTTTTTTTATTTCTACGCCTGCCATGAAAGTTCCCTTGCCTGATAATTTTATTGATCTATTTTTGCGCCTTTATAAGCACAAATATAAACACAAAAATTCATATTTTAGTTGGCTTTATCACACCATATTACAGTTAGTATCCAAAATTGCCTTTTCTTAACGTCCAAATTTTATTAGCTAAAAATTAAGCGTTATAAAAAAAATCAATAGCCTTTACGCTTAACAGCGAATGGAGATAATTAACAGTGTCCTTATTCAAAACCTATGCACGTGTTCTCACTTACCTAAACAGAGAAAAAAATGCATCCCTTTTAATCTGTACCGCTAATGTTATGTTAGCGATTATCACCATTGCAGAACCTATTTTATTTGGACGGGTTATCGATTCTATTACAGAAAAAACAGGTATCATCTCTACTCTTGCCATTTGGGTTTGTTTTGGACTTTCACATATTATCGCTTATGTCCTTGTTGCTCGCGGTGCAGACCGCTTAGCCCATAGACGTCGCTTAACGGTTTTAACAGAATCTTTCGAACGTATCATTGCCATGCCGTTAATTTGGCATCAACAACGCGAAACATCTAACGCACTCCATACACTTTTGCGCGCTATAGATTCCATGTCAACCATATGGCTTGATTTTATGCGACAACATCTCTCAACGCTTGTCGCCTTATTGGTTCTCATCCCCATAGCCTTTAATATGAATTGGCGCCTTTCAATAGTCTTGGTTGTGCTTGCCATCATCTATGTATTAATTGCACGTTTAGTGATGCGAAAAACAAAAGACGGACAAGCCGCTGTAGAATGCTATCATCATAACCTTTTTAAACATGTCAGTGATTCAATCTCTAATGTTTCCATTGTACAAAGTTATAACCGAATAAAAGAAGAAACTTCCATACTGCATCAACATACAAATGCTCTGCTTAAAGCACAAAATCCTGTTCTCAATTGGTGGGCGCTCGCCAGTGGCTTAAATCGAATGGCTTCAACAATTTCAATCGTTTGTGTTCTCCTCCTTGGAGCTTTTTTTGTTGCAAAAGATCAATTACGAGTAGGTGAAGTCGTTGCTTTTGTTGGATTTGCACAACTCATGATTAGCCGCCTAGACCAAATGAGCAATTTTATTAATTGTGCAATATCCTCACAAGCAAAACTGCAAGAATTTTTTGAAATGGAAGACTCAACCTTTCATATCAACGAACCGCAAAATCTTCCTTTCCTCCAAAATGTTAAAGGCACCATACAATTTCATCACGTGACCTATCAATTCCCAAATTCTTCTCAAGGTGTTTTTGATATTTCCTTTGAGGTTAAAGCAGGACAAACTGTTGCAATTGTAGGACCAACAGGGGCTGGAAAAACAACATTGATCAATCTGTTACAGCGCGTATACGACCCTACCCTTGGGCATATCTCCATTGATGGAATAAATATATGCTCGATCAATCGCGAATCTTTACGCAAATCTCTAGCAACAGTATTTCAAGACTCGGGTCTTTTCAACCGTACTATTCATGACAATATTTCAATAGGAAAAGCGAGCGCAACAAATGAAGAACTTTATGAAGCAGCAAAAATAGCAGAAGCTCACGATTTTATTCTAAAAAAAGCTGATTGTTATAACACAATGGTGGGCGAACGAGGATCTCAATTATCCGGTGGAGAAAAACAGCGACTAGCAATTGCACGCGCTGTTTTAAAAAATGCCCCTATTCTCATTCTAGATGAAGCAACAAGCGCTCTTGATGTTGAAACAGAGGCACGTGTCAAAGATGCTCTCGATTGCATAAGCCATAACCGCACTACTTTTATTATAGCACATCGCCTCTCAACAGTACGCAATGCTGATGTGATACTCTTTCTGGATCATGGTCACTTAATGGAAAAAGGAAACTTTCAAGAATTGATCGATAAAGGGGGACGTTTCTCTAATTTTTTAAAGGCAAGTGGTTTAACAATCAAACCACCAGAAAGAGAAGGAGAAAATGTTATTCCCTTACATGAAGCCATAGCTTCATAAAAACGATACTCTTCATAGATCTTATGCAAAAAATGCCTCTTCAATACAATATAGAGTGCTTATATATGATACAAGTAAAAAGATTTCTAAAAATGCCACAATCCATTTTAGGTATTTAAGAAAAATATTAAAACAGTTTAGTATTTTCTCTGCTATTGCAATTTTACTAGATTAGAACAAAAATATTTTCCTATATCTGTGCATATTGACGAGTATACATTCTCATTTAGGGAAAATGTAAAGATGTAAAGGTAAAAACAATTTCCAGTTTTACCGTCTTCCTTTCACTCAGCTTTACGAATTTCAAAACGAACTAAAGTAATATCTTTTAAATAATGAATATTATGTATTGCGTTGCACTTTTGTTTATCACTTTCTTTATAGTCCTCTCATAAAGAACAGAACATCCTTGTTTTGCACATTCATATAACTTTTTTTAAGAAACATTTCTCAATGCTCTTAAGCCCATTTCACAACGACATTCGTGAGTGGTTTTGATTAATTTAACATACACAGAATTTGAAATAATAAAACCCTACGAATATTCGTAGCTCTTATTCAAAAGATAAAACGATAAATTATCATTATAATTCAATATATTAAAGCAATTTTATCATAAATAAATTAGATGTTAATCTAAATATTTAGATTTATGTTATATTCCTTTGATTTATATTGATAATTCATTACTTTATAACTTAAAATAAAGATTTATAAAGATAGGAGAATATTCCTTTCAAGACCTTTTAATAATAAACCAAAAAACTGTTTTCTTGTACATAACAAGCAAAATGAAAATAATAGCTCTAAGATACAACAACTCTTTTATAAGCCTTTTCAAGGAAAGAAATTTTATTCATTTGAATAACTAATCGAATAATGATAGCTTATAACTTTATAAGGATAATCGTATGCAATAAATCTTGTATTTTTCCTTTCATAAAAAGAGATGTTTCTTCAAAAAATCTATAAGAGCAACACAATAACTAGTCTTCCTAGTAAAAGAATACACAGTAAAGCATGAAGTGCTGCATAATCTATCTTATCTTAAAAAGGTGACTCCTGAAACGCTTGGAAGCTATAAAGCCAAATGATAAAGTGGTGATAAAGACAAACACTGTTTTTATCTTTACAATTGTATTTTCCCCAATTACGCTGTATCTGCATTTCAGAAATACACCAGACAGATATTCATGATACATAGATGCCAACCAAATATAACAATGTAAAAAACACCTATGCAGAATGATTTAATTTAATTTTTTTCAAGAAAATCTTTTAGTGCCGCAAATGCCTCATCAGCTTTGTTCCCCTCAGGACCACCAGCCTGTGCCATATCAGAACGGCCACCTCCACCTTTACCACCAAGCATCGCTGAAAGAATACGAACGAGATCTACAGCATTTAACTTATCCGTTAAATCATCCGTAACACCGACAACAGCACTCCCTTTTCCATCCTCCGAGACACTAATAAAAGCAACCACTCCAGATCCAATTTGTTTTTTCTCAGAATCGACGAGCGCCTTAAGATCCCGTGGTAAAATATTTTTAACAACGCGTCCGGTAAAAGAAAACCCATTGATGATGATAATATCATCTTGGCTCCTTTCTGTTATTCCACCACTCAACATCATTTTCTTGCGTACATCATTCAATTCTTTTTCAAGTTTACGACGATCATCAAGCAAAATTCGCACCCGTTCTTCCACACCAGCAGAAGAAGTTTTTAAAAGATCAGCGATTTCATGAATACGTTCATCTTGGCGGCTAAGATAAAGACGTGCTTCTTTGCCTGTTAAAGCTTCAATACGCCGCACTCCAGCTGAAACAGAACTTTCAGAAACAATATGAATTAAACCAATATCACCTGTTCGCTCCACATGTGTCCCTCCACAAAGCTCAATTGACCAACGCTTTTTTAATCTTTCCTGTTCAAGTGGCTCCCCCATAGAAACAACGCGAACTTCATCACCATATTTTTCACCAAACAATGCCATGGCTCCTTCAGAAATGGCCTCATCTACAGCCATGAGGCGCGTTATTACTTTACTATTTTGCAAAATAATCTCATTGGCTAAATCTTCTATTTTTTTCAACTCTTTTGGTGAAACGGATTTTGGATGGGAAAAATCAAAACGCAACCGATCTGGCGATACAAGAGAACCCTTTTGTGTAACATGGTCCCCCAATGTTTGGCGTAAAGCTTCGTGTAACAAATGAGTAGCAGAGTGATTCGCACGAATTTTCTTACGACGAACAATATCAACCGTTAATTCTACACAATCAGACCTCGATGCCTGACCAGATTTCACCTCCCCAATATGGATAAAAACACCATCACCCTTTCTTTGGGTATCATGCACCTTAAAAATAAAATTTTCACCAGAAATGATACCGCTATCACCAATTTGCCCACCAGATTCACCATAAAAAGGTGTCTGATTAACAACAAGCATAGCTTTCTGATCTGAAGAAATATGATCAACAATTTTACCATCACATACAAGAGCTGTAAGAATACCTTTCGCTGTCTCAGTTTCATAACCTAAAAACTCTGTGGCCCCCACTTGATCACGAACAGAAAACCAGACCTTCTCTGTTCCAGCTTCTCCAGAACCAGACCAATTGGCACGTGCCTCCTCTTTTTGGCGTTCCATCGCTTTATCAAAAGCACCAACGTCAACAGATATTCCGCGACGACGAAGAACATCTTGCGTCAAATCAAGCGGAAAACCATAGGTATCATAGAGCTTGAAAGCAACTTCACCATTCAAATAGTCCCCTTCTTTAAGATCGGTACTTGCTTCGTTCAACAAACCAAGTCCTCGTTCAAGCGTTTTACGAAAACGTATTTCTTCTAACCTTAAAGTTTCTGAAATCAAAGATTCAGCACGTGTCAACTCAGGATAAGCTTGTCCCATTTCGCGAATTAAAGCAGGTAAAAGTCGCCACATTAAGGGCTCTTTAGCACCAAGAAGATGCGCATGACGCATAGCACGACGCATAATACGACGTAAAACATATCCTCTTCCTTCATTAGAAGGAAGCACACCATCAGCAATCAAAAATGCAGATGAGCGAAGATGATCAGCAATGACACGATGGCTGGCAATAAAATCACCCTTTGCCTCAATCCCTGTAATTTCTTCTGATGCAGCAATTAATGCACGAAAAAGATCAATATTATAATTATCATGAACGCCCTGTAAAACAGCAGCAATACGCTCTAATCCCATGCCTGTATCAATAGAAGGGTGAGGTAAGTTAACACGTTCTTCCTTGGAAACTTGCTCATACTGCATAAAAACAAGATTCCAAATCTCAATAAAGCGATCCCCATCTTCATTAGCACTTCCAGGAGGACCGCCCCATATTTCATCACCATGATCATAAAAAATCTCCGAACAAGGCCCACAAGGGCCTGTTTCTCCCATCGACCAAAAATTATCAACCGTCGCAATACGGACAATTTTTTCATCTGGAAGACCAGAAATTTTACGCCACAGTTCAGCAGCAACATCATCACTCTGATAAACTGTCACCAACAATTTATCTTTTGGCAGGCAAAATTCCTTTGTTAAAAGATTCCATGATAAAAAAATGGCTTCTTCTTTGAAATAATCACCAAAAGAAAAATTACCCAACATTTCAAAAAATGTATGATGGCGCGCCGTATAACCAACATTATCAAGATCATTATGCTTTCCACCCGCACGAACACATTTTTGTGCCGTTGTTGCCTGCGTATAAGAAGGTTGTTCAAGTCCAGTAAAAACATTTTTAAACTGCACCATCCCTGCATTTGTAAACATAAGTGTAGGATCATTCCGCGGAACAAGCGGACTAGAAGAAAGAACTTTATGCCCATTACGATGAAAATAATCCAAAAATGTTGACCGAATATTATTAACACTATTCATGTTGACACCTGCTCAATACAGCACAAAACCATAAAAGAAAAATCCCCCCTCATTAAATCCTCTTCGCCACGCATGGAGTCAATTTAATCAAAAATGGAATATTTGTTTTAAAAAATTGAGAAAAAAATGACTGCGTATTTAAAAACTCAAACAAAAAAACAGGAAAATCTTAAAGAAAAAAATTATAGACGAAAAAAACGCCCCATCAAATGGCTTCATCACTTTCTATATTTTCTGACCCTGCATTTTCTAACAATTCAATCGCAATCAAACCAGCATTTTGGCGCAAAGCTGCTTCAATCTCTGTAGCTATTTCCACATGTTCACGTAAAAACTGCTTTGCATTCTCACGCCCCTGCCCTAAACGCTGAGAATTATAAGAAAACCATGCACCAGATTTTTCCACAACACCAACCTTGACACCCAAATCAATCAACTCACCTACTTTGGAAATACCTTCACCATAAATAATATCAAACTCAACCTGTTTGAATGGAGGTGCCAATTTATTTTTCACCACTTTAACGCGCGTCTGATTACCAACAATTGAATCCCTATCTTTAATGGATCCAATGCGACGAATATCTAAACGAACAGAAGCATAAAACTTTAAAGCGTTTCCACCCGTTGTCGTTTCAGGAGAACCAAACATCACACCAATTTTCATGCGAATTTGATTAATAAAAACAACCATACAGTTAGAGCGAAAAATTGCTGCGGTTAATTTTCGTAACGCTTTACTCATTAACCGAGCTTGCAATCCGGGCAAAGCATCACCCATTTCACCGTCAATTTCTGCTCGCGGTGTTAAAGCTGCGACAGAATCCACAACAAGCACATCAACGGCACCAGAACGAACCAACGTTTCTGTAATTTCCAATGCCTGTTCACCGGTATCTGGCTGAGAAATGAACAAGTTTTCTAAATCAACACCAAGCTTACGCGCATAAATAGGATCAAGCGCATGCTCTGCATCAATAAAAGCACAAATGCCACCACCTTTCTGTGCCTCAGCAATAGCATGGAGAGCCAATGTTGTTTTCCCAGAACTTTCTGGTCCATAAATCTCAACAATACGCCCCTTCGGTAATCCACCAATCCCTAAAGCAATATCCAAGGATAACGACCCTGTTGGAATTGTTTCAATTTCAACAACCTGCTCTTTTTGCCCAAGACGCATAATCGAGCCTTTACCAAAAGAACGTTCAATTTGTGAGAGAGCAGCATCGAGAGCTTTTGTTTTATCCACGATTATATCCTTGACCGAATTCATAATAACCTAAAACTTTAGTGTATACTGTACTTTTAATTTAACTAAAGGCTTGAGTTTAGAGTTTCACAGACTATTTCCATTCCTATCTCCACATTATGTCCATAAACATTCATGACCATCACAATAAAGAATTGGCATTGCTTATCTTATGACACATAATAAACTCCAATAAAGTAATATCTCTATGGGAGCATAGTTAACATATTTATATCTCTCTAGAAAAGGAACAATTTAATTTTAAACACAATGTTCTACAACCCTTCTGCTTATCCCTTTGATTAAATACTTGAGAGACTAAGAATTCTCCCGCTATTGATCACACAAAAAACGCATCATCAATCAACCTCATACCCTATTGCATCGAAGAACAAAACGCTATTGTGTTGCATATTCATGCACTTGATTTAAGAAACATCTCTCAAAACTTCCAAGCTCATTTTGTGACAACACCTATGAATGTGGTATACTGCAAAACCCTTTAGGCACCACCATCTTTACTCTATAGAAGGAGCAAGCCGGCACCATCACACTATTTATCATCCTCCAATATTGCAACAGCTCTCGGCACTTGAGACAATTCATAGGAGGGATTTTTAGTCCTTTCTTGTACAGTTTTTATCACACGCTAATCCTGCTTGTAACATGCAAGCGAATAACTTGATTTCTTCAACAAATAACAGACTTGGGATGAGAGAAATTTACGGTATTTGAAACTTTCATTCAACTTACGAAACAGTCAATCATCATTATAAGTCAATATATTATTTAATAAAAACCAAAAAAAATAGAGCAGCTTAAAAGTTGAATGACATATTTAAATTTGAAAAAACATGCACTTTTGAAAATATCAAAAAAAATCTCTACAAGCAATGCAATAAATGTTTAAAATATAAGCTAAATTTCTCATACAATAACATAAGAGATAAAATAATAAATCCAAGATCAATAAAAAACGTATTTCAACTCAAATTTTATTTTGATCTTTACGTTTTTTGCGCAACTGGTGCCACCACTCAAGACGTTTCACAATTTCACGCTCAAAACCACGCTCAACTGGTTTATAATAACTCTGACGCCCAAGTTTTTCGGGAAAATATTCTTGTCCTGAAAAAGCATCTGGTTCATCATGGTCATAACAATAACCACTTCCATACCCTTCTTCCTTCATAAATTTCGTAGGAGCATTAAGAATATGCTTAGGAGGTGGTAAAGAGCCATTTTTGCGCGCACAACGCAGTGCTGCTTTATACGCAAGATATGCTGCATTTGACTTTGGCGCAGTTGCAACATAAAGACATGCTTGCGCCAAAGCCAATTCTCCTTCTGGTGATCCTAAATAATCATAGGCATCTTTTGCTGCATTACAAATGACAAGAGCTTGAGGATCCGCCAAACCAACATCTTCAACGGCCATACGAACCAATCTTCGCCCAATATAGAGAGGATCTTCACCAGCATCCAACATACGTGCCAAATAATAAAGCGCAGCATCAGGATCAGATCCACGAACGGATTTATGCAACGCTGAAATGAGATTATAATGCCCATCTCGTCCTTTATCATAAATAGGCGCACGACGCTGAATAACTTTTTGCAAAGAAACAACATCAAGAATCTCTCCCAATGGTGCAATAGACCAAACTTCCTCTGCCAATGTTAACGCAACCCGCGCATCACCATCAGACATCTCTATCAAAACGTCTCTGGCATCATTATCCAAGGGAAGAGTTTTTCCCTCCACTTCTTCAGCACGCCTCAAAAGCATGTCCAAACTTTCATGATCATGAGAAAGAAATGTTAAAACACGTGCACGCGAAAGAAGGGCAGCATTCAGCTCAAAAGAAGGATTTTCGGTTGTTGCACCTATAAGTACCACAGTACCCTCTTCCATTACAGAAAGAAAACTATCCTGCTGTGCACGATTAAACCGATGAATTTCATCAACAAAGAGAAGTGTTTTATCCCCAGATATAAAACGCCTCTGCGCAACTTCAAAAATCTTTTTAAGTTCAGAAACTCCTGTAAAAATAGCAGAAACCTGTTCAAACGCGAAATTTGTTTCAAGGGCTAACAAACGTGCAACAGTCGTTTTTCCCGTCCCTGGAGGTCCCCAAAAAATCATCGATCCAATTGAGCCTGTTGCCGCCATACGTGAAAGCAAACCATCCTCTCCAATCAAATGCTTTTGTCCCACAACATCATTGAGAGAACAAGGACGCATTCTTTCTGCAAGTGGCTGATTTTTATTAACTTGAAAATCAAACGACGAAGTAAAAAAATCTTTCTTCAAAAAAAACCTCAACGAATAAATTGGCGAATATACATACCATCACGTTCATATTCCAATTGCCACATATTTGAGCGACCTTGCATAAGAACCTTTTTCAACTGATGAACTGTTTGAATTTTATGGCCATTTACAACACGTAGAATATCTCCTGACTGAAAAATTCCAGCTGCATTGCTCATTTCCTCAAGATTGGTAATCACAACCCCTTTTGCAGATATAGGAAGATGAAAACGTCGACTATTTTGCGGTGTTAAATCTAACACCTCAGCACCAGCAAGAGGACTGTCACCCGTAATTTTTTCAGATTTTAAAAATGCAGTTTCTGATATTGATGAAACTGTTATTTGTGTTTTTAAAGTTTTTCCACTTCGTAAATATTCCAAGGCAAGACTATGCTCAACGTCAGCTGTCATCAAACGATAACCAAGACTATCTGGACTGTCAACGCGTACCCCCTGCACACTCAAAATAACATCACCTACTTTCAATCCAGCTTTTTCAGCAGGACTATCTTTGATAACTTCAACAATAAGAGCACCATAGGGACGTTCTAAACCTAAACCACCAGCAATATCAGCTGTAACATTTTGAAAAGAAGCCCCAATATAAGGCGGCACAAAATATTTTCCACCGCGTTTAACAGTATCAAGCATCACTTTTACAAGATTAACTGGAATAGCAAAACCAATCCCTACAGAACCACCGGAACGCGAATAGATAGCCGTATTAATTCCGATTAACTGACCTTTCATATCAATTAAAGCGCCACCAGAATTCCCTGGATTAATGGCTGCGTCTGTTTGAATAAAAAAGTCAAAATCAGAAATCCCAACACGTGTACGCGCTTGCGCTGAAACAATACCACTTGTAACTGTTTGACCAACACCAAAGGGATTACCAATAGCAAGAACAAGATCACCAACTTCAACAGTATCAGAATTTCCCAAAGAAAGAGCCGGAAATTGAGCATCTTTTTCCTTAACTTCAAGAATTGCAATATCAGTTGCTTCATCTTTGAGCACGACCTTACTCTCAAACTCCCGTCCATCAGAAAAAGCCACTTTAATTTCGCTTGCATCTTTAATGACGTGGTAATTTGTAACGATCAAACCACGTGCATCAACAATCACCCCTGATCCTAATGACGATTGCTTACGAACAGGAAATTTATTTTGAAAACGACCAAAAAATTGCTCAAAAAATGGATCGCCTTCAAAAGGTGATCGAGCTCTAATTTGTCGAGCTGCATAAATATTTACAACAGATGGAACTGTCTTTTTAACTAAAGGAGCAAATGAAAGGGTGATTTCTGTTTGTGTTTGAGGAACATGAGCATATACATGATCAAATGATATCTGCATCATAATTGCAAAAAAAATCCGCACCCAAAAAGAATACCTCATAATCCACTCCTTATAAAATCAGCACATTCTGTTGAAGATTAATAGAATAAAAAAACGTATCCCCGCAAATTAAGGACCTCTATTAATATTTCATAATAGAGAATAAAAACAACCTATTTGAACAATAAATATTATAAAAATAAGATAATTCAATATTCTATAATTTTCTCTCTGCACCTATTTCTCAACTAAAACAAACTTAAAAATGCTCACAAAAAAACCGCCCAAGACAAGGCGGCCTTTAAAAATCCAACAGAATAAAAAACTCTACGAAGATGTTCCCTTTTCATTCTCAGAAGCTTCCATGCGAGCACGATCCCCAGCACCCTTCGCTTCAACATCACGATCAACAAATTCTATAACAGCCATGGGCGCATTATCACCGGTACGAAACCCCGCTTTCATAATACGCAAATACCCACCGTTGCGTGATGCATAACGTGGCGCAAGCGTATCAAATAATTTTGCAACCTTTCCTGCATCACGAAGTGCTGCAATAGCTTGCCGACGCGCATGCAAACCACCACGCTTACCAAGAGTAACGAGTTTTTCAACAATAGGACGAATTTCTTTAGCCTTTGGAAGCGTTGTCACAATCTGCTCATGCTCGATCAACGAAGTTGCCATATTTGCAAACATCGCTTTACGGTGACTGGCAGTACGGTTCAACTTGCGTCCTGACTTACTATGGCGCATAAGCCCTCTCCTTAAATTCTAATTTTAATATTGATCTTCATAACGTTTTGCAAGATCATCAATGTTTTCAGGCGGCCACGCAGGAATCTCCATCCCAAGATGTAAACCCATACACGCCAAAACTTCTTTAATCTCATTCAACGATTTGCGACCAAAATTCGGTGTCCGAAGCATTTCAGATTCTGTTTTTTGAATCAGATCACCAATATAAACAATATTATCGTTCTTAAGACAGTTTGCCGAACGAACTGAAAGTTCTAATTCATCCACTTTTTTGAGAAGTGCAGGATTAAAAGAAAGCTCAGAATCAGCCTCTTCAACAGGCTCCTTCTGTGGCTCTTCAAAGTTAATAAATAACGATAATTGATCCTGAAGAATGCGTGCTGCAAAAGCAACAGCATCCTCACCATTAACAGCACCGTTTGTTTCAATCGTGAGCGTTAATTTATCATAATCGAGAACTTGACCTTCGCGTGTATTTTCTACTTTATAAGATACCTTACGGATAGGTGAATAAAGACTATCAATTGGAATAAGCCCTATACGTGCATCATCAACACAATTACGATCAGATGGCACATACCCCTTTCCTGTGTTGACAATAAATTCCATACGAATTTCAGCTTCTTCATCAAGAGTACAAATAACATGATCTGGATTTAGAATTTCCATATCCCCAACTGTACTGATATCTCCCGCTTTCACGACACCAGGCCCCTCTTTATAAACGACGACACGTTTAGGCCCTTCTTCTTCCATACGAAGCGCAATTTCTTTTATATTCAGAATAATATCCGTAACATCCTCACGCACACCTGGAATCGATGAAAATTCGTGCAAAACACCGTCAATCTGCACAGCAGTAATAGCAGCACCACGAAGCGAAGATAACAAAACGCGACGAAGCGCATTTCCTAACGTTAAACCAAAACCACGCTCAAGAGGTTCAGCAATCACACTTATAATATTTGGATTATCATGTGCACATGATTCAACCTTATTGGGTTTAATAAGTTCCTGCCAGTTTTTCTGGATCATATTTTTATTCCCGTTCTTTAGTTCCGTTACCATTCAATCGTAACGACCAATGTGAACATCAGAGAAATCTCCGACAACAAAAAACAACACCCAATTAAACACGCCGCCTTTTCCGCGGACGACATCCATTATGAGGAATTGGTGTTACATCGCGAATAGAAGTAATGACAAAACCAACAGATTGCAATGCACGTAAAGCAGATTCACGCCCTGATCCAGGTCCACAAACTTCAACTTCCAAAGAACGCATACCATGCTCTTGCGCTTTTCTTGCACAATCCTCCGCAGCAACTTGAGCAGCAAAAGGTGTCGATTTACGCGCACCTTTAAACCCCTGAGCTCCCGCAGATGACCAAGCAATTGCATTACCCTGAGCATCAGTAATAGTAATCATTGTGTTATTAAATGTTGAATTAATATGCACAACACCCGATGAAATATTTTTACGTTCGCGACGACGAACACGTGTGGCTTCCTTGGCCATAATTTCCCTTTCAACGATCTCATCACTGCCGTAACATCAGCAGCTCCACCTTTTTTCCTTGTCAAAAAAATCAAACAAGAAAAAGAATATATAAAAAACCTTCCACAAAGGCCCTTATTTCTTCTTACCGGCGATTGCCTTAGCCGGACCTTTACGTGTACGGGCATTCGTATGTGTACGCTGTCCTCGGACAGGCAAAGACCGGCGATGACGCAATCCTCGATAACAACCAAGATCCATCAAACGCTTAACATTCATAGCAACCTCACGACGAAGATCACCTTCAACTTGATACCCCTGATCTATTGCCTCACGAATCTGCAGCACCTCAGCATCTGAAAGCTCATGCACACGACGCCCCAAAGGAATGCCAACTCTTTCAATAATTTCTTGAGCAAATTTTGGTCCAATCCCGTGGATATATTGAAGCGCAATAATTACACGCTTATTTGTCGGGATATTGACGCCAGCAATACGAGCCACGCCTACTCTCCTTAGTTATTTTGACAAATTGTTATAAAATACCTGATATACCTTACAGAAAAAAATAGACTCAGAAAAAAATTCTTCCGAATCCTATTATTTCACTAAAATAAATTAAATTCACTTCTGATAGATTTCATCTCAAAAGTCAACTCTTTTCATTTATTTCTAAAAAAAATCTCATGAAAAAAAACCTCTAATCATACGTGTCACTTCAGAAACACCAATCATTCCATCAATAACCTTCAACATTCCCCTCTCTGAATAAAATTTTGATAAGGGAGCTGTTTTTTCACGATATTCTACTAATCTTTTTGCAAAAGCAACAGGATTGTCATCTAAACGAACCTGTCCACCAGTCGCTATTGTTTCCTCAACGCGCTTCTTCATACGTTCAATCAACACGTCTTCATCAACACACAATTCAATAACAGCATTAAGCCGCATATTTTTTGAATCCAGTATCTGTTGCAACGCTTCTGCTTGCCCCACAGTTCGCGGATATCCATCCAAAACAAAACCGTTTACACAATCAGCTTCATCAATCCGATCTGATACGATTTGATTAACAATACTATCAGGTACCAAAGCACCAGAACTTATAATAGCTTTAGCTTTTTTACCAATCTCCGTTTCTTTGGCAATCACCTCACGCAACATATCCCCTGTTGATAAATGAGGAATGTTATATTCCTCAGTCAACATTTTTGCTTGCGTACCTTTTCCCGCTCCAGGAGGACCTAAAAGAATAACTCTCATCGATTCCTTCTACCTCCACGAAGTTTTGATTTTTTTATCAACCCTTCATATTGGTGGGCAACAAGATGCCCCTGAATTTGAGCAACCGTATCAAGTGTAACAGTAACAACAATCAACAAGGATGTTCCCCCAAGATAAAAAGGAACCTGTAATGCAGATATCATAAATTCAGGTAACAAACAAACCAAGATAATATAAATAGCGCCCACAACAGTAATACGCGTCAAAACGTAATCAATATATTCAGCTGTACGCTCACCTGGACGAATCCCTGGAATAAAACCAGAATGTTTTTTCAACTGATCTGCAGTATCACTTGGATTAAACACAATAGCTGTATAAAAAAAGCAAAAAAACGCCATTAAAAATGCATAAACAATCATATAAAGTGGCTGTCCATGACCAAGAGCATAAGAAATCTCCTGAACCCATTGTGGCATTTTATCAGAAAAATTATTAATAGTGGCAGGTAATAATAATAAAGATGAAGCAAAAATAGGTGGAATAACACCAGCAGTATTCAACTTTAAAGGAAGATGCGACATATCTCCTTGAAACATTTGATTACCGACCTGACGTTTCGGGTATTGGATAAGAATTCGCCGTTGCGCACGCTCTATAAAAACAATAAGCCCAATAACCAAAACAGCAATAAGAACGATTCCTATTAAAAGAAAAGTTGATAAATCAGCCTGACTATGAGCTGTCAAAAGCTGAGCAAAAGTAGAAGGAAAGTTGGCTACAATCCCTGTAAAAATGATAAGAGAAACCCCATTACCAATACCACGTGACGTAATTTGCTCGCCAAGCCACATAAGAAACATCGTTCCGCCAACAAGCGTAATAACAGAAGAAATACGAAACATAAGACCTGGTTCTAAAACAATTTGAAGCCCCGACCCTATACCGCTTTCAAGCGCAACCGCAATACCAAAAGCTTGTAGAATTGCCAATACGACTGTTACATAACGCGTATATTGATTGATAATCTTACGACCTAAATCCCCTTCTTTTTTAAGAGTTTCCAAAGAAGGAATAATAGATGTTAACAATTGCACAATAATAGATGCCGATATATAAGGCATGATACCCAGCGCAAAAATAGCCATACGCCCAACAGCACCTCCAGCAAACATATTAAAGAGTCCTAATACACCCGACGCGTGATGTTCAAATGTTTGCCGCAAAGCATCGATATTGATACCTGGAAGAGAGATGTAAGTGCCAAAACGATATACAAGAAGCGCCAACAGAGTAAACCAGATGCGTTTCTTTAATTCAGTTGCACGCGAAAAGGTGCCGAAATTTATATTGGAAGCAAATTGCTCTGCTGCTGATGCCATAAAACGTCTCCACTTTACACTCCAGTTCTTCAAATCACAGAAGTATAATCCTAAAATTCATATATGCATACACAAACAAATGCAGAACTTAAACAATTCTCCACAAAAGATCCCACAAAACAGATATTATTCTTCTTTAGGTCTCTATTCATATTAAAAAATTATCGAGCAATATCAGGAAGAATAACCTGACCACCCACTTTTTCAATCTTAACACGAGCAGCTTGTGAAGCACCAGAAACATGAAAGGTAATCTTAGCCTTCAAATCACCATCAGAAAGAAGACGAACCCCATCTTTTTCACGACGAATAATACCAGCCTCTTTCAAAGAAACCATATCAACAGGCTTTTCAATATTCAACTTACCTGCATCAACTGCCAACTGAATACGTCCTAGTGAAACTTCATTGTAGGTTTTAGTAAAGAAATTCCTAAATCCACGTTTTGGCAAACGACGATAGATGGGCATTTGCCCACCTTCAAAACCATTAAGGGAAACACCAGAACGTGACTTTTGCCCTTTTACACCACGACCGCCAGTCTTACCCGTACCGGAACCAATACCACGCCCAACACGCTTACGATTTTTTGTTGCGCCTTCGCAATCACGCAGTTCATTGAGTTTCATATCTAATACTCCCGCAACCCTTAACCTTCATCTATAACGCGAACAAGATGCCGAACCCGAGCAATCATACCCCGCACACAAAGTGTATCATCTAAAACGCGCCGACGACGCATTTTATTTAGTCCAAGCCCCTTTAAGGTTGCACGCTGAATCTGTGAGTTTCGAATAGGGCTTCCAATTTGTTCCACCGTCACAGTTTTACCACTCTGAGATTTTTTCTGAACCATTTCCTAATTCCTTTTCTGATAATCTCAGAAACTACCCTTCTAGGTCGACTAAATGGCGACGACGCGCCTGCAAAGTCGAATACTTTATACCACGTTGAGCAGCAATATCTCTAGGATGCATTTGATGTTTCAATGCATCAAATGTTGCACGAACCATGTTATAAGGATTCGACGATCCTAGTGATTTTGCAACGACATCCTGCATACCAAGAGCTTCAAAAATAGCACGCATTGGCCCCCCAGCAATAATACCAGTACCAGCAGAAGCCGAGCGTAGCAAAACACGCCCAGCTCCGTGACGACCTTCAAGATCATGATGCAATGTACGCCCAGACCGAAGTGGAACATAAATCATCCCACGTTTTGCAGATTCCGTTGCTTTACGAACGGCTTCTGGAACTTCACGGGCTTTACCATGTCCAAAACCCACACGGCCTTTTTGATCTCCAACGACAACAAGAGCAGCAAAACCAAAACGCCGACCACCCTTTACAACTTTAGCAACACGATTGATATGAACGAGCCTATCGACAAATTCATTATCGCGTTCTTCTCTCTCACCACGTTCTTTTTGTGCCATTCCTCATTCCTTTTTCTTTTCCGGAAGCACGATAACAAAGTCCCTCATCAAACTGGAAGAACTTAAACGAAATACTCTAAACTCTCCTTACTCATTCATAAATAAGAAATTTTAGAAACTCAAACCACCTTCACGAGCAGCTTCAGCTAAAGCTTTGACGCGACCATGGTACACATACGCTCCACGATCAAAAACCACCTCATTAACACCCGCTTTCTTCGCACGCTCAGCAATTAACTTACCAACAGCAAAGGCCGCCTTTTTATCAGCACCACTCTTTAACGATTTTTTCAAATCACTTTCAAGGGTAGAGGCTGAAACAAGTGTACATCCCCGCAAATCATCGATAACTTGAGCATAAATGTTCTGATTTGAACGATAAACACTAAGCCGAGGACGATCATGAGAAACCATTTTAATTCTACGACGAACGCGCCTTGCACGACGTTGGATAATGTCCTTAGATGAAACCATAATACAAAATCCTTATTTCTTTTTACCTTCTTTACGGAAGATACGTTCATCTGCATGCTTAACACCTTTACCTTTATAAGGCTCAGGCTTACGATACTCACGAATTTCCGCTGCAACTTGTCCAACTTGCTGTTTATCAATTCCAGAAACAACAATTTCCGTTGGCTTAGGAACAGTCACAGTAACACCCGACGGAACTTTATAAACCACATCATGCGAAAAGCCCAGAGATAGTTGAACATCTTTACCCTGCAAAGCAGCACGATAACCAACCCCATTAATCTCCAACCTCTTTTCAAAACCATCTTTCACACCACAAAAAATGTTCTCAATCATTGAGCGCGACATACCCCATTTAGAACGCGCATCTTTTGACTGATCCCGCGGCATAACTGATATGATATTCTCCTCAAGTTTGACTAAGACTTCATCATTGACGACGTAACTCAGCTCACCTTTTGGACCTTTTGCCTTAACCAGCTGTCCTTCAACAGTAGCAGCAACTCCAGAAGGAATTGAAATGGGTTTCTTTCCAATACGAGACATTGTTCTAACCTACTTTTTCTTCCGTTTTCTTGACATAACTTAGAAAACACGACAAAGGAGTTCTCCACCAACATTCTGTTCACGCGCCTCATGATCTGCCATGACGCCTTTAGGAGTCGATAAAATCGAAATACCAAGGCCATTTGCCACCTGAGGAAGTGACTTAGCAGAAACATACACACGACGCCCTGGCTTTGATACACGTGAAATCTCACGAATAGCAGCCAGCCCTTCAAAATACTTCAATTCGATTTCAATCTCCGCTTTCCCATCACCTAAATCAATTCGATTATATCCGCGAATATAACCCTCCGACTGAAGAACATCAAGAACGTGCGCACGAAGCTTCGAATCTGGAGTAACTACTTTACCTTTTTTACGACCAAGTGCATTACGAATACGTGTTAACATATCACCAAGAGGATCTGACATAGACATTAAATAATCTCCTCTTACCAACTAGACTTTACAATACCAGGAATATAGCCAATAGAGCCAAGCTCACGCAACGCAATTCGCGACATTTTTAATTTACGATAATAAGCCCGCGGACGACCTGAAACCTCACAGCGATTACGAATACGAACTTTCGAAGAATTACGCGGCAACTCTGCCAACTGAACAGAAGCTTTAAAACGTTCCTCAAGAGAAACCTTCTGATCCATAACTATTGCTTTCAAACGTGCACGACGGGCAGCATAGCGCTTTACCATCACCTCACGACGCTTATTTTTTTCAACGGCACTTACTTTGGCCATAATTTCACCTCACTACGTTTGCCGTTACGAACGAAAAGGAAAATTAAAAGCACGCAATAACTCACGAGCTTCATCATCCGTTTTTGCTGTCGTACAAACGATAATATCCATGCCCCAAATTTGATCAACTTTATCATAGTTGATTTCTGGAAACACAATGTGTTCTTTAATACCCATAGCAAAATTGCCACGACCATCAAAACTCTTTGGATTTAAACCACGAAAGTCACGAACCCGCGGAAGAGCAATCGTCACAAGACGATCTAAAAACTCAAACATACGATCTTTACGCAATGTAACTTTAGCCCCAAGAGGCATTCCTTCACGAACCTTAAAGGTCGCAATAGAATTACGCGCACGCGTAACAACAGCCTTCTGACCCGTTATTAGCCCTAAATCCTCAGCGGCAAGGGAAGGCTTCTTCGAATCAGCAGTTGCTTCACCTATCCCCATATTTATTACAACTTTATCAATCCGCGGAATTTGCATCGCATTTCTGTAATTAAACTTCTCTTGAAGCACTTTACGAATCACTTCAAAATAATGCGCTTTCATACGCGGTATTTGTCTTTCCTCAGCCATTAATCAACTCTCCCGAACGCTTGGCAAAACGAACTTTATTACCATCTGCATTCATACGAAAGCCTACACGTGTAGGCTTACCATCTTTAGGATCAGCAATCGCCAAATTAGACAGATGAATCGGAGCTTCTTTAGAAATAATTCCAGCTTCTTGCTTCTGCGTTTGACGTTGATGACGTTTAATCATATTAATCCCACGAACAAAAGCCTTATTCTCTTTTGGATTAACCTTAATTACTTCACCACTACATCCTTTATCCTTACCGGACAAAACAACAACTTTATCACCTTTTCGAATCTTTTGCATAACATTTACTCCTTACAGAACTTCAGGAGCAAGCGAGATGATCTTCATATGATTCCTACCACGCAATTCACGAGGAACAGGTCCAAAGATACGAGTACCGATCGGCTCTTTTTTGTTATCCACTAAAACCGCAGCATTACTATCAAAACGAATGACACTACCATCTGCGCGACGAATATCCTTAGCAGTACGAACCACAACAGCTTTCATAACATCACCTTTTTTAACACGGCCACGAGGAATTGCATCCTTAACCGAAACAACAATAATGTCACCGACCGAAGCATATTTCCGCTTTGAACCGCCTAACACTTTGATGCACATGACACGACGCGCTCCAGAATTATCAGCAACGTCGAGGTTTGTTTGCATCTGAATCATGACTGGCCACCTTCTCTTAACACATATATCCGATTGTATCTTTACACACTCGGATTTGCCTGCCAAATAACGATAAAGTTATCGTCTTCAAATTTATCAATGATAACCACACTGTTAAATTCTAAAACAATAAGCTTAACTCTTTACGCTACATTGTCTTTTACAACAATCCAACATTTATCTTTCGAAATTGGTCTAGATTCTTGAATAGAAACTTGATCCCCAATCTTGAATTGGTTGTTTTCGTCATGCGCTTTATAATTTTTAGACTGCCGAACAGTCTTCTTAAGAAGCGGATGAGAATAACGGCGTTCAACTTTGACAACAACAGTCTTATCACTTTTGTCGCTAATAACAACACCCTGCAAAACGCGTTTAGGCATCTCTTATTTCCTTAAACCTTACTTTCACTTATCTTTTGACGAAGAAAAGTTTTAATACGCGCAATATCACGACGAACTTGTCTAACGCGCGCAGTCTTTTCTAATTGACCTGTTGCTTTTTGAAAACGCAAATTAAATTGCT
Organism: Bartonella sp. AA9NXGY; assembly: GCF_042196845.1. Classification (NCBI taxonomy): domain Bacteria; kingdom Pseudomonadati; phylum Pseudomonadota; class Alphaproteobacteria; order Hyphomicrobiales; family Bartonellaceae; genus Bartonella; species Bartonella sp. AA9NXGY. The sequence continues at coordinate 4,895 of NZ_JBHIRB010000003.1, read as the reverse complement.
CTTTCTTTAACTTAGCCAATTCATCTTTCATTTGGTCGAGCGTTTGCGCCCGTAATTCTGTGGCTCTCATCGCTTAACCTCATTATTCAGCAATACGCTGGATGAAACGCGTTTTTATAGGCAACTTTGCAGCACCCAATCTTAGTGCTTCACGTGCAACATCCTCCGGAACTCCATCAAGCTCAAACATGACGCGCCCAGGAGCAACACGTGCAGCCCAATAATCAACACTTCCCTTACCTTTACCCATACGAACTTCAGTCGGTTTAGATGTAACCGGAAGATCTGGAAAAATGCGAATCCACACACGACCAGAACGCTTCATATAACGTGTAATCGCACGACGCGCCGCTTCAATTTGACGAGCAGTAACCCGCTCCGGCTCAACAGCCTTCAAACCGTAGGCACCGAAATTCAAATCCGTACCACCCTTCGCAAAACCGTGAATACGGCCTTTGAACTGTTTACGGAACTTTGTGCGCTTTGGCTGCAACATTGTTCTCTACTCCAAATTTTAGTTCAATCTCAAAAACTAAGCATTTTCGCGGCGACGATTCGATGAAGAACCAGATTGATCAGCTTCCGTAGCACGACGTTCTGAAGCCATCGGATCATGCTCAAGAATCTCACCCTTAAAGACCCAAACTTTAATACCACAAATACCATAAGCGGTCTTAGCTTCTGCTGTACCGTAATCAACATCAGAACGCAAGGTATGAAGTGGAACACGACCTTCACGATACCATTCCATACGAGCAATTTCAGCACCACCAAGACGGCCAGAACAATTGATACGAATACCTTCCGCACCAAGACGCATAGCAGACTGAACAGCACGCTTCATTGCACGACGAAAAGCAACACGACGCTCTAACTGTTGAGCAATTGATTGCGCAATAATTGTCGCATCAATCTCCGGTTTACGAATCTCCACAATATTCAATGAAGTTTCAGCATCCGTCATTTCTGATAGCTTACGACGAAGCTTTTCGATATCAGCACCCTTTTTACCAATAATCAAACCAGGACGTGCAGAATGAATTGTAATACGACACTTTTTATGAGGACGCTCAATAACAACCTTAGAAATAGCCGCCTGTTTAAGCTCCTCAAGCACATATGAACGAATTTTCAAATCTTCATGAAGAAGGCGCCCATATTCACCACTATCAGCATACCAACGAGAGTCCCAAGTCCGATTAACACCAAGACGAAGTCCTATTGGATTGATCTTCTGCCCCATTACGCGGCCTCCACTTTTTCGGTAACTTCACGAACAATAACAGTAAGATGCGAAAATGGACGTTCAATTCTACTAGCACGCCCTCGACCACGAACATGAAAGCGCTTCATCACTATCGACTTACCAACATAAGCTTCCGCCACAACAAGCGAATCAATATCAAGATCGTGGTTATTTTCTGCATTTGCAATTGCTGATTCAAGCGTTTTTTTCACAGTAGCAGCAATACGCTTGCGTGAAAACATCAAATCAGCGAGCGCTACATTAACTCTTTTACCACGAATCATTGCAGCAACTAAATTAAGCTTCTGCGGACTAACACGAATTGTCCGCGTGACAGCTCTTGCTTCATTATCTTTAAGCTGGCGCGAAACTTTAGCTTTTCCCATTCCTACTTCCTCTTCGCTTTCTTATCAGCACCATGACCATAATAAGTCCGGGTAGGAGCGAACTCACCAAACTTATGCCCAACCATCTCTTCAGAAACAGAAACAGGAATATGCTTATTACCGTTGTAAACACCAAAAGTTAAACCAACAAATTGCGGTAAAATAGTAGAGCGACGACTCCATATTTTTATAACTTCGTTGCGCCCACTTGCACGTACCTTCTCTGCTTTACCAAGAAGATAGCCGTCAACAAACGGACCTTTCCACACTGAACGAACCACCTCAGACTACCTTTCTCATTTCTTGCGTTGATGACGCGTACGCATAATAAATTTATCAGTGGCTTTATTGGAGCGCGTACGCTTACCTTTTGTAGGTTTACCCCAAGGAGAAACTGGATGGCGCCCCCCCGATGTACGACCTTCACCACCACCGTGTGGGTGATCAACGGGGTTCATAGCAACACCACGAACATGTGGACGTTTACCACGCCAACGTGACCGCCCCGCCTTACCATCATTAATATTCCCATGATCAGGATTTGAAACAGCGCCAACAGTTGCAAAACAGCTACTCGGAACCAAACGCTGCTCACCAGAATTTAAACGAAGAATAGCCATACCATGATCTCGTCCAACCAACTGCGCATAAGCACCTGCTGAACGTGCAATCTGTCCGCCTTTCCCTGGCTTCATCTCAACATTATGAATAATTGTACCTACAGGCATATTAGCAAGAGGCATAGCATTACCTGGTTTAACATCCACATTTAAACCAGCCATAACAGAATCACCAACACCAAGACGCTGTGGTGCAAGAATATAACTCAATTGCCCATCCTCATAGCGGATTAAAGCAATAAAAGCGGTACGATTAGGATCGTATTCTAAACGCTCAACCTTTGCTGAAACATCACGTTTAAGACGCTTAAAGTCGACAAACCGATAACTACGTTTATGTCCACCACCCTGAAAACGAGCAGTAACACGACCGCGATTATTACGCCCACCCTTTGAAGACAAACCCTCAGTTAACATCTTTACAGGTTTTCCCTTATAAAGACAAGAACGTTCCACAATAACAAGCTGACGCTGCCCAGGTGTCGTTGGATTAAATTGCTTAAGTGCCATTATTCCTATCTCCGAGCCTCTTAAAGACCTGTCGAAACGTCGATAGTCTGACCACTGGCCAGAGTTACGATCGCTTTTTTGACATCACTCTGCCGACCAACTATACCTTTGAAACGCTTCACTTTACCCTTACGGACTACCGTGTTAACTGCTTTAACTTTTACGCTAAAAAGCGCTTCAATAGCAGCCTTAATCTCAGGCTTCGTCGCTTTCGGCGCGACATTAAAAGCAACTTGATTATATTCAGAAATCATAGTCGCCTTTTCAGTAATAACTGGACTAATAATTATATCATAATGGCGAAGATCTGTCATTTAAAACGCTCCTCAAGAGCCTCAACAGCTGCTTTTGATAAAACAAGTTTGCTGCGACGCAAAATATCATAAACATTAATTCCCTGAATAGGCAAAATGTCAATATTAGGGATATTAGAGGCTGCACGAAAAAAGTTAATATCAATCTCTTTACCATCAATCAAGAGAGCGTTATTAAATCCAAGCTTAGAAAAATGAGAAACAAGCATTTTCGTTTTAGCATCCTTAACAGTCAACTCATCCACAATAATTAAATCTTTTGCTTTTAATTTTGCAGATAAAGCAAGACGTAACCCAAGAGCACGAATCTTTTTAGGAAGATCATGCGCATGGCTACGAACCACTGGTCCATGAGCCTTACCCCCACCCCTAAACTGCGGTGCACGTGCAGATGAATGTCGAGCACGCCCAGTTCCTTTCTGTTTAAACATTTTTGCCCCTGTTCGCGACACATCAGAACGACCTTGGGATTGATGACTTCCCTGCTGACGACGTGCAAGCTGCCAACGAACAACACGTTGCAAAATATCCTCACGCGGAACAAGATCAAAAATAGCTTTAGAAACCTTTAATTTGCCAGCTTCATTACCATCAAGAGTTTTAATTACAAGATCCATTATTAGGCTCCCTCAACCTCAGAGGTTTCCGTCACCGGAGTAACCATTTCCGCTTTCTCCTTCACAAGACGGCGAATACCAGCAGGCTTTGGAGCATTATCAGGAAGACGCTTCTTCACAGCATCCCGTATCAAAATCCAAGAACCTTTAGAACCAGAAACAGCACCACGCACTAAAATTAAACCACGCTCACTATCAGTGGAAATAACTTCAATATTCTGTGTTGTTACACGCACTTGCCCCATATGGCCAGCCATTTTTTTACCTTTAAAAACTTTACCAGGATCTTGGCACTGCCCTGTAGAACCATGAGCACGATGTGTAATCGAATTACCATGAGAAGCACGATGCCCACCAAAGTTATGTCGTTTCATAACACCAGCAAACCCCTTACCAATACTGGTACCAGTCACATCAACTCTTTGTCCTGGAACAAAATGTTCCACTGTAATCTCAGTACCAACATCAAGAAGATTGTCGGGACTCACACGAAACTCTGCTATTTTGGCTTTAGGCTCAACAGAAGCCTTAGCAAAATGTCCACGAAGAGCTTGTGAAGTATTCTTAACCTTAGCAAAGCCTACACCTAATTGAACAGCAGTATAACCATTCTTTTCAACTGTACGCTGAGCAACGACTTGACAATTCTCCAAACGAAGTACCGTCACCGGCACATGCTCACCAGCATCATTATAAATACGGGTCATGCCCAGCTTCTGTGCTATTACACCTGAACGCATCGGGTCTGTTCCTTCTGTCCTCAAACCTCAGAGCTTAATTTCTACATCCACACCAGCAGAAAGATCGAGCTTCATAAGCGCATCCACTGTTTGCGGCGTTGGATCAACAATGTCAAGAAGACGCTTATGTGTTCGCATCTCAAACTGCTCACGACTTTTCTTATCGATATGCGGTCCACGATTGACCGTAAACTTCTCAATCCGCGTTGGAAGCGGAATGGGACCACGGACATTTGCACCGGTACGTTTAGCAGTCGATACGATCTCACGCGTCGACGTATCAAGAATTCTATGATCAAACGCTTTCAAGCGAATGCGAATATTCTGACTGTTCATGCTCTTTATTTCCCTGTTATACAAAGTGCCTTCAATAATCAAAGCACTCAACAAGCATTATTTATTCAATGATCTTAGAGACGATACCGGCACCAACAGTACGACCACCTTCACGAATAGCAAAAC